>ONMG01000217.1 GCA_900318855.1 uncultured Prevotella sp. | reverse complement strand
CCCAGGGGTGAGAGACGGGAGTGGCAGTCCACTCGATTTTACGGAGTGAGGAGACTGGATTTTGGGGAGCCGGAAGGGCCGGATGTGGTGATCTTGAGTCTGGCAGTTGGCGGGGGTATCTTGCTGCGGAAAAACTGGCCGCCAATAGCGAGTGTCGACAATAGAATTGAAATTTTATACCTTGACTTGAAACTTTCAGGCTGTGATACGGACTACAGCAAAGACTGGGACTTGGCGGCAAGAACCCCTCACAAAAGCCAAGGGCGCCGGATGCCCACTTGCATCCGGCGCCCTTGACCGCAGAAGTTGCTTAAGCCTTCTCCTTAGTGTCTTCTTGGTTGGGCTTGGGTTCTTTCTTCGCAAGCGTAATTACTTGGAAGGCAAAGTCAGTAATCCACTTCTGGGAGAAGCCGAGGTGACGGTCGTATTCGCGCACTGCCAGCACTGATTTCATAACGCTTGGGTCCTTGTAGCTGTTCTTCTCGAAGATGTCGTTGACCGTCTTCTCCGTCATGACGTAAAGGGATTTCTTGAAGAACGAGGGAAGGCGAAGCTTATACTTCATCAGGTTGCCCATGAGCATGAGCAGCTCCTGGCTGAAGCCCTGGAAGCGCAGGAGGAAGGGCTGTACATCCTGAATCTTATGACAGTTGCGGCGGATGCTTTGGTCGATTTCCTTGAAGAAGCTGTCATCGGTATTATAGAAGTCCTTCATCATCTTCTTGCAATAGCTTTTTTCACCGATGCCCAGCTTGTTGTTCATTGTCGGCACGTGCATCATCACCTTGAAAGTGCGCAGGTCGGGGAGCATACTCAGATTGCTGATGCCCATGTTTGCAGCCAGAGAAGCCTGGAAGTAAACACGCACAAGCGACATGTAGTCCTGCATTCCCCCTACTTTTTCTTCCTTGTTCGATTGACCGAATAGCTTAGCGAATATTCCCATTATTGTCTGTAATTATTGTCTTGTTGTTTCTTTGTTTATTTCATTGCGAATGCAAAGGTAACCCAAATAGAATTAAGTGCAAAGGAAAAACGAAGATTTTTGCTTTAAGATGGGGTGAATATCATTCTAAATGTGTACCTTTGCAGGGTTTTAAGAGGAGTAGCGGACTATGGAGTCCTTTCAGTTATGAAGAAGTATAGGAACGGCAGCGATCTCATTCAGGGAATAGTGGCTTTGGGCGATTTTGTCTTGCTCAATATCTTCCTCTATGTAGTTATTTTCTATGCTCCAGAGAGCTGGAAGACCTTCCTTCCCGAAGTATTCTTCCATTCTCGTCCCACGGTATTCATCGTGGCCAACTTCTCTATGCTGATAGCCCAGCAGGTCTACCCCACGATAGTGCATTTCAGGCATGTTCGTTTTCAAAAGCTGATGCTCAATGTGGCCAAGCTGGTTCTGGTGCAGTCGGTGGCAATGTTTGTCCTGCTTCGTATGATTAGCGGCTCGGGCAATCTCTTTATCTTCTTGTTCTTTTTTGCCGCTGCCTTTTATTTAGTGCTCATGCTGGCGAGGTATGCGGAGTTTCGCCTCATTCATGGATTGCGCAGCACGGGCCATAACACGCGCAGCGTCTTGCTATTGGGTAACGACCCGTTATTGATAAAGTTCTATCATCGGCAGCTTTCGGACTCCTCTACGGGTTATCTTGTGCAAGGCTATTATTCCGACGGAACCTTTGACGGAATTCCGGAGCACTTGGTCCGGCTCGGCAGCATTGACGATTTTCTGAAAGAGGGTTCCCGTGAGAAATCCTTCACCGGCGAGCCACAGTTCTTGGACAAGATTGACGAAGTGTTCTGCTGTCTGCCAGATAAGGATCGCTCCTTGGTGGAGTCCATCATGAGATGTTGCGACCATCACATCATTCGGTTCTTCTATCTGCCCGTGCTCTTCAGTGGCGACAGTATTAGGCTAAGGTCATTCCGAATGGATAATTACCTGGTGTTCACGAATCATCGTGAGCCCTTGTCCTATCCATTCAACAAACTTCTCAAGCGTTCGTTTGATTTCGCGTTCAGCTTGGTTGTGTGCTTGTGCCTGTTGCCCTTCATCCCCATCATAGCTTTCCTCATAAAGCGCCAATCGCCAGGACCGATATTCTTTAAGCAGGCCCGCACGGGATATAACGGCCACACCTTCATGTGCTATAAGTTTCGTTCCATGCACGTCAACAAGGATGCCGATACGGTTCAGGCAACAGAGCACGATCCTAGGAAGTTTCCTTTTGGCGACTTCATGCGGCGCACGGACATCGATGAGCTCCCTCAGTTCTTTAATGTGCTCAAAGGCGACATGAGCGTGGTGGGCCCCCGTCCACACATGCTCCATCACACAGAGATGTACGGTCAGCTCATTGACAAGTACATGGTGCGCCACTTCTGCAAGCCAGGTATCACAGGGTTGGCCCAGACGACGGGCTATCGGGGGGAGACCCATGAACTATGGCAGATGGAAGAGCGGGTGAAGCTCGACATATGGTATATCGAAAACTGGACTTTCTGGCTTGACATCAAGATCATTTTCAATACTGTTGTCTCGGTGTTCAGGCACGACAAGAACGCGTATTAAATATAATAAGGTATAGGACATAATACTTTAGTTAGCAATGAAAGGAATTGTATTGGCAGGAGGGTCGGGTACACGGCTCTATCCCATCACCAAGGGTATCAGTAAGCAGCTTATCCCCATCTTCGATAAGCCCATGATTTATTATCCCATCTCCACCCTCATGCTTGCCGGCATTCGTGACATTCTTGTTATCTCGACTCCGTACGATCTTCCCGGATTCAAGCGGTTGTTGGGCGACGGTAGTGATTTCGGACTCCATTTGGAGTATGCCGAGCAACCCAGTCCCGACGGGTTGGCTCAGGCCTTCATCATCGGAGAACAGTTCATCGGCAAAGACTCCGTATGCCTTGTGCTGGGCGACAATCTCTTCTATGGAGCCGGATTCAGTGGCCTGCTCAGTCAGAGTGTCTTCAATGCCGAGCATGATGGCAAGGCTACGGTGTTCGGTTACAGAGTGAACGACCCCGAGCGCTATGGGGTGGCGGAGTTCGACAGTAATGGCAATTGTCTGAGCATTGAAGAGAAGCCTCTGCACCCGAAGAGCAACTACGCCGTGGTAGGTCTTTATTTCTATCCCAACAGTGTTGTTGATATAGCGAAGAATATCAAACCCAGTCCTCGTGGCGAGCTTGAGATAACCTCGGTCAACCAGGAGTATCTTACGCGTGGACTACTCAAGGTGCTTCCGCTCCAACGTGGGTTCGCATGGCTGGATACGGGTACGCATGACAGCCTTGCTGAGGCCAGTACTTTCATTGAGTGCATAGAGAAGCGGCAGGGGCTGAAGGTGGCTTGCCTTGAGGAAATAGCCTTCAAGAAAGGCTGGATATCGGCAGAGAAACTGGCCGAGGATGCAAAGCCAATGGTCAAGAACGGTTACGGGCAGTATTTGCTCTCGCTGGTGACGAAGGAAGCTTGAAGTGAAATAATGTAATATTTGAAATAATGGAAGATCTTAGTATCACTGAACAAGAGAGGAGCTTGGATAATGAGAATAAGTCGGGGGTCGACTTTCAGACTATCTACACTGCCATTATCCTGAACTGGAAGTGGTTTGTGCTGTCGCTCATTATTTGTTTGGGGCTCGGTGCTATCTACCTGAGATACACTACCCCTATCTATCAGGCATCGGCAAAATTGCTGATTAAGGATGACGATAACAACAACAAACGGGGCAACAGCCTTGCGAACAATAACAATCTGGGCATCATCAGCAATTCCAACGGTATTGACAATGAAATGGAGATTCTCCAGTCGCATTCGCTTGCCGAGCAGGCTGTGAGAGATCTGAAGCTCTATGTCACCTACTCGGGGAAGGGTAGGGTGAAGGACCATCTGCTCTATCGGAACCAGCCGGTCAATGTGGATGTCGACCCCGCCCATCTCGACAAGCTACCTGGCCGGATTGCCATGAGCATCACCCGGCAGGAGAATGGATATTATGTTGAAGGCAAATATGATACGAGTGATGGTGAGGTGTCGTTTCTCCGTAATGTCAGCTCGCTCCCTGTATCCATTATCCTGAAGGTGGGCGAGGTGACCCTCTCGGCAGCCGATGGCGTGATGATGGCTCAGGGACAGACGGAGAAAGCCTTCATCGTTTCCCCGTCGAATATGGCCAATAAGTACGTAGGCTCACTGACTGTCGGCCAGACCTCTAAGACCACCACGATAGCACAGCTGCTCATCCGCGATGAGATTCCGCAGCGGGCTGTCGACTATCTGAAGCAATTGGTAGTCTGCTACAACCGTCAGGCCAATGCCGATAAGAACCAGATTGCTCTGAACACCGAGGAGTTCATCAACGGACGTCTCGAGAAAATCAACAGTGAGCTCGGTAATACCGAGGGACAGCTCGAGGCCTACAAGCGTCGCAACAACATGGTGGAGCTTAAGCTCAATGCCGGCCAGGCTGTCAACAATGCCGATCAGTTCAGTCAGAAACTTGCCGAGGCCAACACGCAGGTGGCTCTTGTCAGCAGCGTCAGAGAGAACATGAGAACGGGAGAGAAGTATCACACCTTGCCTGCCAATGTCGGTATTGAGGACCCGAGTGTGAATGCGCTCATCAACCAGTACAATGACCTCGCTTTGCAGAGAAGCCGCTTGTTGCGCAGTGCTTCCGAGAATTCACCGGCTGTCGTTCCTCTCACTGCCCAGCTCGATGAGTTGAACAACAGCATTCAGCGTGCTTTGAACCAGGTGACGCAGAATATGAAGATTCAGCGCAATGCCGTGGCCTCGCAATATGGCAAGTACCAGGGTGAGGTGGGAGCAACTCCGGAGCAGGAGCGCATCCTCACTCAGATTGGACGTCAGCAGGACGTCAAGTCAGGTCTTTACCTGATGCTGCTTCAGAAGCGTGAAGAGAACTCCATCGAACTGGCAGCAACCGCCGATAAAGGTAAGCTCATCGACGAGCCCGTCTTTGCCGGTCAGGTGGCACCTCGGAGCTCTATCATCATGCTTGTGGCTTTAATCCTTGGACTGGGCATACCCACGTTGATTATCGTCCTAATGAGATTCTTCCGTTATAAGATAGAAGGTCATGCCGATGTGGCCCGCCTCACTGACCTCCCGATTCTGGCCGACGTTGCTGTGGCCAGTGATACTGCTAAGACCAAGGCAGACATCGTGGTGCATGCAAATAAGAATAACCAGATGGAGGAAATCTTCCGTTCGATGCGTACGAATTTGCAGTTCATGCTCAAGGATAACCAAAAGGTTATCATGTTCACCTCCTCGTCGGCAGGCGAAGGTAAGACCTTCAATGCAGCCAACTTGGCAATGAGTTTCGCACTGCTCGATAAGAAGTGCATCCTGGTTGGTCTCGATATCCGTAAGCCTCGTTTGGCTGAGCTCTTCGAAATCGATGATCATCATCATGGCATCACCCCGCTTCTTGTAAAGGATAATCCTACTTGGACTGATGTGCAGGCTCAGATTTTGCCTTCCGGAGTTAATAACAATTTGGATGTGCTTATGGCCGGTCCTATTCCACCTAACCCCGCGGAGTTGATTTCGCGCAAGTCGCTTGAGGTGGTTATCGATGAACTCAAGAAGCACTATGACTACGTTTTCATCGATACAGCTCCTGTAGGCCTCGTCACCGACACATTGCAGATTGGCCGCGTGGCAGATGCGACGGTCTATATGTGCCGTGCCGATTATACGCCGAAGGCAAGTTTCGGTCTCATCAATGCTTTGGCTGCCGAAAAGAAGCTGCCTAACATGAGCATTGTCATCAACGGTATCGACATGTCGAAGAAGAAATATGGCTATTACTATGGCTATGGTCGTTACGGGAAGTACGGACGTTATGCCCAGTATGGCAGTTACGGACATTACGGTCAGTATGGCAACTACGGTTCTTATGGATCCTATGGCTCGTATGGCAACTATGCCAATAGCAGTTATGGAGATAAGAATGACACGTCAGTCAAGAGATAGTAATCTACGAATAAAATAGGTTAAACAGCAATAGGGTCGGGCTAAGGCTCGACCCTATTAGTCACTAAAAGTATGAAAATTGCAGTCGATTTTGATGGTACAATTGTTACCCACGAATACCCAAGGATAGGACAGGAGTTGCCTTTTGCAACTGAGACGCTTCGTATGCTTATCAAGGAGAATCATAGGCTGATTCTTTGGACCGTAAGAGAGGGAAAGCTGCTCGATGAGGCTATCGACTGGTGTCGGCAGCGTGGAGTCGAGTTCTGGGCAATCAATAAGGATTATCCTGAGGAGAATGGTACAATCAATAATAATCATTTCTCAAGAAAGTTGAAAGCCGATCTCTTCATTGATGACCGTAACCTTGGCGGACTGCCCGATTGGGGCGTCATCTACCGAATGGTACATGAAGGCAAGACCTGGAAGGATCTGCTTCGAGAGGCCCGCACCATGGGATTGCCTGAAGCTCCGAAGAAGAAGCACTGGTGGCAAAGATGACCGCTTGCTTACCTTTTATTTTAAATATCGTGTATGTCGACATAACCATGCGTAACAGCATAGATTGTCAGGGCTGATACGCTTTTCGTGCCGAGTTTCTCAGTAATGTTCTTTCGATGGGTAATCACTGTTGATAGACAGATGTGCAGACACTCGGCAATCTCTTTGTTGATTAGTCCTTTGACCACGAGTGACAGCACTTCTATTTCCCGTGGAGAAAGTATTCCCTCAGTACTGGGCAGCAAAGAAGGAGGCAAATTGCGTCCGTGTGAATGCGCTTTCTGCTCCATGGTAAGCAGCGATTTGACGAGTTGCTTCTCGGGCTGATTGACACTGATGCAGCGGAATCTTTCTAATTGTCCGTCAGTAGAAACCGAGCGTGTCAGGACAATGGTCTTGTGTCTATTTTGAGTAAAGAATTCAAGTTCCTGCTCTACGATGTCCTCTGAAACAAAATAGTGGAAGAACAATTCGGCGCCTTCTGCCAACAAGCTATTGACATCATAAAATAAGGTGACTTGCATCAATGGCAACACTTCTTGGAGGAGGTGTCTTAGTCCAACCATCGATAAGGTGTTATTGCTTATGATTGCTATTCTTGGTGGCATGAGTTTGGTTTACATTGCTTATCTTTGCAAAGGTACTATGATCACGAAGAATAGCAAAGGAAATGCTCATCTTTTTCTTTCGTTTCTTACGTATTTATGTCTATTCGATGATATGGATTGCAATTTGTATGTTAAAAATTTGTTAGTATAGATTAATGTCGTTACCTTTGCAGTAATAAAGTGATATAATAAGTAATTAAACCCATTTGCCTATTGATATACATTTACTTGGAACAAATATCTTAAGAAAGTGAATCAAATGGAGAAGATGAGCGACGAGGAACTCGCCCTTTCTTATATCAAAGGAAATAATGCTGCCTTTGATGAGTTGCTTTTGCGCAACCAGTCGAAGGTGTATTCGTATATCCTATTTGTGGCAGGCAATCGGGAAGAGGCTGAGGACTTTTTTCAAGAGACCTTTGTCAAGGTCATCTCTAAACTGCAGGAAGGGCGATACAGTCCTTCGGGTAAGTTCGTAGCATGGTGCATGCGCATAGCCCATAATGTGATACTCGATCACTATCGGGAGCGCCGGGCTCGGAGGGTGATTGAGCCCACTGAAGACAATGATTTGTCGAACATCAGTACGAGCAACTATGTTGATTTCGGCATTGAAGGTCAGTATGTCAACGAGCAAGTACTGGCAGATGTGCGCAAGCTCATGAACCGTCTGCCGGCTCCTCAACGCGAGGTGGTCTACATGCGTTTCTATCAGCAGATGTCATTCAAGGAGATTGCAGAGACAACCAATGTGAGCATCAACACGGCCCTGGGGCGCATGAGGTATGCATTGATTAACCTCAGAAAGATGGCTCGATCATGCGACCTGCAGCTGTTTCAACTTGCTTGACCTTGCAGCAGCTGTTTAAAGCAGAGTGCTTATGGCTTCTTGTGGGTCGTGAGCTCTAAAGATGTAGCTGCCGCTGACAAGTACGTTGGCCCCGGCTGTTTTCAGCTGGGTTGCATTCTCATTGGTTACTCCACCGTCGACTTCTATCAATGCTTCCGAATGAGCTTCAAGAAGCATCCTCTTCAATTTAGCTACTTTAGCCAAGGTATGAGGAATGAACTTCTGACCTCCGAATCCTGGGTTTACGCTCATTAGCAGGAACATGTCGGCGTCACAGAGAATATCTTCAAGCGTAGCCACAGGAGTAGATGGATTAAGCGCCACGCCAGCTTTCATTCCCGCATCGTGAATCTCCTGAATGGTGCGGTGCAGGTGTATACATGCCTCTTGGTGCACGGTCGTCATCATAGCTCCGCATTTTGCCGTTTGGGCGATGTAACGCTCAGGTTGCATTATCATAAGATGCACGTCAAGCGGCTTTTTACAAACTGACTTTACGGCCTTGATGACTGGGAACCCAAAGGAAATGTTGGGCACGAATATCCCATCCATCACATCAAGGTGGAGCCATTGAGCCTGGCTCTTGTTGACCATCTCCAAGTCGTCTTTCAGATTTGTGAAATCAGCCGACAGCAGAGATGGAGATACTATTGTTTCCATCTTTCTGATTGTTAGTTGAGGCAGTAGACCTTTGTCGTGCCTTTAATCTTGAATGTCCGATAGGTATAGGCTATCTGACGAATGATGTTTAGCGTCGCTTCCGACGGCTTAGCTTCTTCTGGGGTAAAATACTTCATAGGCAGTATGCTTTATGTTTCATCAAGATAACGCGAAGGCAATGGCTTTATTACATTATATGGCCTAATTTTTCAATGTTTGCCTCCTGCCTATGGGGAGTAGCCTGCTTAGAAGGGATTTAGTGCTTTTCTTTTCACCACAAACATACCCAGCCTGTGCGTACGTCCCTTTCGCCCGAGCGACCTTAGCCAATAGATTCCTTCAGGAATGTTCTTCACGTCGGCTGTGTGTCCTTGGTAGGGCAGAGTGGCAATGACAGCACCCTGTAGTGTTTCCACTATAACATAGTTGGCATCAAGCACATTCCCTTTTGGCGGCAGTCTCAGCAGAAGGCCGTCACATGCTAAGAATTCTGCCGATGTGGCATTCCCTACTGTTTTTGGTTCTTCACTTTGCAATGGTTCACTCTCGTTTCCGTAACGGTCGATTGCTGTGATAGCATAGTAGCGTCCATCCCTTGAAAGCGACATTATGGTGTCTCGCTGATACGTGGCAATAAGATTGTTCCCATTGGTGATGTCGACCGGATAGGTCCGGCTGCTATAGACATTATATAATAGGTAAGGGCACCCCGAGTGGTCAATGGCACCGTTCCAGAACAGGCGGTTGCCTTCTTGGTTCCATGACATGCGAGTTGGAGCACCAGGCTTTGAGCTTGAGGCCCAGGTCATAGGCGGGACAAGAGCTGGCGAGTAGTCGAAGTCTTCTGATGCAAAGCTATAGATGCCTTTCACATTGTCAGTGAAGAATCGACTCCGGAAGTAGGCATGTCCAAGGTCATGCTGTCTGAGTACCTCCATCTCCCGGGTGATGACATCCAGATTCCAATTCTTTTCTTTAGGGGAGAGGAAGTAGATGCCCAGCCCGGGCGCAATGATGCGTCCGGCCGACTGTTCTTTCCAGTCTATGGCGAAGGGGAAGAACTGATCGTCTTTGAAGTACATCATTGGGAATAGCTCGTCCATCAGTCCGCTTTGCAGCCACCCCTGTGCGTCTTGGCATACGGTTTTATAAGCATTCCATCCGTGGCTCCAGGCTCTTGGAAGGTCGTCGGCTTTACCAATGGGAGAGCAGCTCATTTTCACCCAGGGCTTGAGTGCTTTCACTCGGTCATGGATGGTCTTTGCGATGTATGTGATGTTCGCGCGCCCCCGTTCCGGATTCACTTTTGCAGGCCATGTCTCGGGATAGCGTATGTAGTCAAGATGTATTCCGTCGATATCGTAGTTGCGGGTAATCTCCGCGCAAAGGTCTGCCAGATAGTGTGCTGTTTGTGGGCTTTCCGGATTCAGATATCCCTCACCATCGATTCTGCGCACCAGTTTCGGATACCGCTTTCTCAGTCGCTGGCACCCCAAAGCATTCCATTTGCCAACAGGAAGAGTCACAACCCAAGCCTGCACTTCCATTCCTCTTTTGTGGCATTCCTCAATAGCAAAGGCCAGAGCATCATAGCCCGGGCTGCGGCCAGGGAATCCTGACAAGCATCCGTCCCAAGGTTCGTAGGAGGATGGGTAGATGGTCGTGGCCCGGATGCGTGTCTGAAGCAACACCGTATTAATGCCGGCTTTCTGAAGTCGGTTCAGGATAGAACAGAGTTCTTTCTGCTGTCGCTCCATCGATTTTGTGGATTGTGCATAGGAGTGAGGCCAGTCGAGACCTCCGATAGTGGTGAGCCACACCGCTCTCACCTCGCGTTTGGGTGTGCGGTTGGACAATAGCTGCGCCTTGGCATTAAAACAGCAGAGCAATAGAAGTAGGAGCAAACAATGCCGGTAAGTATTGAGTTTCATTATTCTTATATCCATAATACGTGATGCTGCCTGGAGGACAGCGGCCACTGTTTGGAGAAAAATCTCTCTTCGAGGCTACAAAGATACATATATTTTTAGGTTAATTCAAAATAAAAGTATTACTTTTGCACGAAAGAATTAAAACATTACAATGGTATCATTTGCGCTTTCTCTGATTGCTTTGCTGCTGGGCTATGTCTTTTATAGTCGCCTGGTTGTAAAGGTGTTTCAGCCCGATGACAGGCCCACGCCTGCTGTTACGATGGCCGATGGCATTGACTATGTGCCCATGCCCACTTGGAAGATCTTTATGATTCAGTTCCTCAACATTGCGGGTACAGGCCCCATTTTCGGAGCCATTATGGGAGCCTGGTATGGTCCGGCTGCCTACCTTTGGATTGTGTTTGGTTGCATCTTCGCCGGTGCCGTGCACGATTACTTTTCCGGAATGCTCAGCATGCGTCATGGGGGGCGTGATATTCCCGAGTTGGTGGGTGCCTATTTAGGCAAGAAGGCCAAAGCCTTTATGCTCTTCTTCGCCACCTTCCTTTTGGTGATGGTCGGTGTGGTGTTTGTCTTTTCGCCTGCACTGATTCTTGGTGACTATTGTCTGAACACGCTTGTCTGGGTAGGCATCATCTTTGTCTATTATCTCCTGGCTACCCTTCTCCCTATCGACAAGATTATCGGAAAGATATATCCCATCTTTGGTTTTTCCTTGCTCTTCATGGCCGTTGCGCTCATGGTGTGCTTATTCATAAAGCAGCCCCGGCTCCCCGAAGTGTGGGACAGTGCTGCTGCCTTCAATTTCAATGTACCACAGAGCATGTTGGGAGTAAAGAACTATTTCGAGCATAATCCCCTTTTCCCCTGTCTGTTCCTCACCATTGCCTGTGGAGCCATTTCTGGTTTCCATGCCACTCAGAGTCCGTTGATGGCCCGTTGCCTCAAGTCGGAGAAGCATGGACGTGTGGTGTTCTATGGCGCTATGATTACCGAAGGAGTCGTAGCCTTGATATGGGCTACGGTATCCATGTATTTCTTCTACTATGGAGGTTGGAAGCAGGTGGTGGATGCCAATGTGGTCAACGACTTCCTGAACCAATATCAGCATGCTGGCGGCAAGACGCTTGTGCAGTTCTTCTCGGCTCCTAAGGTGGTGGAATACATCTGTACCGGGTGGCTGGGCATCTTCGGTGGCATCCTTGCGGTGTTTGGTGTGGTGGCAGCCCCTATCACGAGTGGTGATACGGCTTTTCGCAGTGCCCGCCTCATCATTGCCGAGGCCTTTCATTTCAATCAGAAGCCCATCTCGAATCGTCTGTTTGTAGCAATCCCTATGTTTCTGATGGCCTTTGGTTTATTGGCCTGGCAGATTGCTGACCCCAATGGCTTCAATAAGCTTTGGAACTGGTTTGGATGGAGTAACCAGACTTTGGCATGCTTCACCTTGTGGACCATCACTGTCTATTTGGTGCAGGAAAAGAAATGCTTCTGGATGACACTCATCCCCTCACTTTTTATGACCACTGTGTGCTCCACCTTCCTCTTTGTGAGCACCCAGGCTTTTGGCGATTGGATTCCCCGTCCCTGGGGATATGCCCTGGGATTGTTCTTCCTGTTGCTCTCGCTTGTCTGGTTCATCACGTGGTATCGCGGACGTGCCTCGCAGCAGCATGTATGATGGCAGCTATTAAGTAATCGACATATTAACGTCAATATATATAAGTATGAAAAAGTTATTTGCAATCCTGGCAGTAATGCTTGTTGCCATGTCTGCCTCTGCCCAGTTCCGCGAGGGAAAGGGTTATCTGGGAGCATCGCTTACCGGACTGAATCTTAATTATAATAGCAAGAATGGTTTCAACATCGGAGCTGAGGCCAAGGCCGGAGTTTTCTTTGCCGACGACTGGATGCTTCTCGGGCAGGCTGCATTGAAGCATAATGGTTCCAACGATGTTTCCGATGAGATTTCAGCAGGTGCCGGTGTGAGATATTACATTGAGCAGAATGGACTCTATCTGGGGCTCAATGCCAAATTTATCCATGCCGACCGCAATTACAACGATGTTATGCCTGGCCTTGAGGTGGGCTATGCCTTCTTTATCAACCGCTCCGTCACGATAGAGCCTGCCGTCTACTACGACCACTCGTTCAATAACAGTGATTACAGCACTGTCGGATTCAAGATAGGGCTAGGCGTCTATTTGTTCGATGATTGAGCAATATCCTTCGAGACTGCTTGAAAAGGCAGTCTCGGAACTTTCCCGCCTGCCCGGAGTAGGGCGGAAGACAGCCTTTCGCCTGGCTCTCTTCCTGCTGCGGCAGAGTGAAACTGAGGTCGATGGTTTCACCGACGCTATATCCCGGATGCGCAAGGAAGTGAGATATTGCAAAGTTTGCCATAACATCAGTGACACTGAGGTGTGCCCTATCTGTGCCGACCCTCACAGGGATGCCTCCACCATTTGTGTAGTGGAGAATGTGCAGGATGTAATGGCAGTCGAAAATACGCAGCAGTATCATGGAGTCTACCATGTGTTGGGTGGCATCATCTCGCCAATGGATGGCATCGGTCCCTCCGACTTGGAGATTGACTCACTGGTGGACAGAGTAGCATCCGGCGGTGTCAAGGAAGTGATTCTGGCATTGAGTTCCACTATGGAAGGCGATGCTACCGCATTCTATATTTCCAAGAAGTTAGCCCCTTATCAAGTGACGCTGACAGCTATTGCACGAGGCATCTCCGTAGGTAATGAATTGGAATATACGGACGAAGTAACTTTGGGACGTTCTATTCTCAACCGTACTCCCTTCGGTAAATAACACATTAAACAGCATAAGGCATATGCTTGAACATATCAAAAGGACTAAGAACATCCTTCTTGTCGAATTTCTCTTTCCCATCATTCTTTCTGTAGTACTTGTTGTGCTCTTCGAAACCCATCTGCTCATAGATGGTTCTTGGGAGGAGTATAAGACGCAAGAGTTTGTCGTGCAGACCGTCATGGAGATCATCACCATCTGTTCTATCCCCATAGCCTTGCGGTTGTTCAAGTTCCGCATGGTGTCCTGTCAGTTGCGGTCGGGTCGTGATGATGCAGCTCGCCGTCTGCTTTTTTGGGGGAGCATCCGCATCGTCATGCTCTGTCTGCCCATGGTAGTCAACACGCTGCTTTATTATCTCTTTGGCCTCAATGTCGCGTTTGGCTATATGGGAATCATTCTTTTCTTGAGTCTTTTCTTTATCAATCCCTCATTGAGCAGATGTATAGAAGAGACTGAGCCCGAAAATGAAACTTTAAAATAAAGCAGGCTTGAAACTGAACGTCGTCATTGTGAACTATAACGTGAAGTACTACGTTGCCCAGTGCCTCACGTCACTTCAGCGTGCCCTCAAGGGCATCGATGCAGAAGTGTGGGTGGTAGATAATCATTCGGCCGATGGGTCAGTGGATTATCTGAGAGCTCGTTTTCCTCAGGTGCATGTTGTGGCATGCAAGCATAACTTAGGCTTTGCCCGTGCCAACAACATTGCCTTGCGCAATGGTCAGAGTGAGTATGTGCTGCTCCTCAATCCCGACACGGTGGTGTCGGAGAATAGCATCGCCGAGGCTCTGCGCTTCATGGATGCTCATCCTAAGGCCGGAGGCTTGGGAGTGCGCATGATGAATGCTGCGGGAGCCGATGCCCGGGAGTCGAGGCGTGGTCTTCCCGACCCCCTCACCGCCTTTTATAAGATGACCGGCCTCTGCGCCCGCTTCCCCTCTAATCATGTGCTCGGTCATTACTACATGGGCTGGCTCCCCTGGAACGAGGCTTCCCAAATAGAGGTTATCAGTGGAGCCTGCTTCATGCTCCGGCGCTCGGCACTCACCGAAATCGGTCTTCTGGACGAGGACTTCTTTATGTATGGCGAGGATATCGATCTTTCGTACCGACTTCTCAAGAAGGGTTACGAGAATTGGTATTTGCCAGTACGCGTATTACACTATAAGGGCGAGAGCACTCAGAAGTCATCGTTCCGCTATGTGCATGTGTTCTATGAGGCCATGCTCATCTTCTTCCGTAAACATTACGGCCACATGTCATTCTTGCTGGGCATTCCCATCAAGACCGCCATCTATGTCAAGGCATTCATAGCCTTCAGCGGAATGCAGATGTTGCGCTTGCGCAAGAGCTTGGGATTCTTTACCCCCTATCATGAGGAGGAGCTTAGCTATTGTTTCCTCGTAGCCGATGCGGCGCGCCCAGAGTGTGAGCGTATTGCCATGGATAATGGGGTGGAAGCCCACTTCTATGCATGCGATAGTAAAGTGCTTGCAAACGGGCATAGAGATCTGGCTCTTCCCAAGGGCAGGAAGGTGTGCATCGTCTACGATAATTCGCTCTTCAGTTATGGCAAGGCACTCGATATCTTCGGTAGCTATTACCAGCCGAATATCGAGGTGGGCTTCTACGACAGTAGCACTCAGATGGTGATAACGCAACAAGGAATACTGAAATGATGACATCTTTACAGACATTGCCTAAGGTGGCACTCCGGGCCATGGAGCCTGAGGATCTCGATATGCTCTATTCCATTGAGAATAATATGGAATTGTGGTGTGTCGGTACCGCCAATGTACCTTATTCCCGGTATGTCCTGCACGACTATATTGCAAGCTCTTCGGGCGATATATATGCCGACAGGCAGGTGAGGTTCGTTATCGTCGATGACAGTGGCAATACGGTGGGGTTGGTGGATTTGGTCAACTTCGACCCTCAGAATCTGCGCGCCGAGGTAGGCATAGTCATCGTCCAGAGCTGCCGAAACCGTGGCTATGGCCAGGCCGCTCTCCTGAAGATATCCGACTACGCCACCGCCGTGCTTCATCTGCACCAGCTTTATGCCTTGATAAGGGGCGGCAATAAAGCCTCCGAGCGTTTGTTCTCCGAACTGGGTTTTCACCAGAGTGGCAGGCTCGAGGATTGGTTCTTCGACGGTCGAAAGTACACCGAGGCTCTGGTGATGCAAAAAAAACTGTAAAAAGATAGTGGGAAAGTTTTGCGGTTAGAGAAAATCTTAGTACCTTTGCAACCGCAAAAGAGCGAGAGCCGAAGCAATGAGGTGCGTTAGTTCAGTTGGTTAGAATGCCTGCCTGTCACGCAGGAGGTCACGAGTCCGAATCTCGTACGCACCGCTTCCTTTGCTTTCCCTTCTTTGAGGGTGCGTTAGTTCAGTTGGTTAGAATGCCTGCCTGTCACGCAGGAGGTCACGAGTCCGAATCTCGTACGCACCGCAGGTCCCTGTCAGTTTTCGCTGGCAGGGATTTCTGCTTTTAGGAGGTCCGAGTTTTTAGGTTGCAGCTGTGCACTGCTAAGTGCGCTCTATGTCCTGACTGTCGGGTTAAGAGACAAAGAGCCGATCACCAGCGTCCTGAATTCTGGCTGCTCCTGCTTTCCCTGCAATATAGAAAGCGGTGGAGAGTCTGGCCTGCTTGACTGAAGAATCAAAATCAAACCATATTAGCTATGAGGAAAACAATACTGTTGATGGCTGTGTGCCTGAGTGCATCGGTCCTGGCCTCAGGACCTTCGCGGATTAGAAAATCAAAGACTGCGCCAGTTGCTCAAACAGCTGCCAAGGCGGTTGAGGCGCCAATGAAGGTCTCGAAATGGAAGGGGAAGCGGGTTGCTTTCCTGGGTAATTCCATCACCCAGATGGGCTATTATGTTCGTGCCTACGCCAAGCTGACGGGCTGCCAGGCGCTCAACTTCGGCCGTGGCGGCACGCATTTGGCCAGGATAGATGCCTCGGACACGCTTTCTTTCGACGAGCGCTATCGCTCATTGCCCGACGATGTCGACATGGTGGTTGTCTTTGGGGGAACCAATGATTTCGGTCATCCACGGACGGCGCCTTTCGGTGCCTTCAGCGATGGACCGACTGAGCGCACACTCTCTTTCTATGCGGGTCTGCATCGGTTGTTCCGGGGGTTGAGTTTGAAATACCGCGACAAGCCCGTAGTGGTGATGACTCCCTTGCATCATGGTTCTGAAGTGGACACTCCGGAGTATCTCTTCGACGACAGCGGGAAGATAACCTATGGACGCAATCCAACAACAGGAAAGACCTTCAAGGACTATGTGGATGCCATCAAGGAGGTAGCCGCATTCTATTCCCTTCCGGTCATCGACGCTTACTCATTCAGTGGCCTGACCCCGGCGACCGAAGTGGGGAAGAGCAACCGCTACTATTTCCGCGACGGACTGCATCCGAACGAACGAGGTGGCATGAAACTGGCCAGATGGATGTATCCGCAGCTGGAGATGATTTACGACATGTACTATTAGTCAGAATCCGTGCCTGTGGTGCACAACATCAAACACAAAGGGGAGGAAGCCTTGCTTGGAGGCCCCTCCCCTTTGTGCTATGTGTCAGTATATGGCCTTACATCTTCTGCAGGGTCATCTTGTCGATGTTGGGTGCGAATCCGTTGGCGCTTCCCAGTTCCACCTTGTTCATGCCTTTGTGCAGCTTCACGTTCACGGTGACTGTCTTCCAGTCCTTGGTATAGTCGCCGCTGTTGAGGTTGGAGAATGAGGTCACTTCCTTGCCGTTCACCTTCACGCTGAGGTTGCGGTTCTCGGCCGATGCATAGCGGATGCTCATCTTATAAGTTCCACCGTTGTTGCTCCACACGTTGCGCCATTCCATGTAGTTGTCGGCGTCGTTGCCCAGGTATCCTACGCACACGCCCTGCGAAGCATTGTCGGCCTCCATTGGGCGTGCTGTGGGCAGATTCTTTATCTCCTGATATTTGCTGAGCCAGGCTGTCTCGGCCTCATAGGTCTTGGGCTCTATTCTGGCCCCCGTCATATAGAAGGCCGTAGCGCCATGTGCAGGCACTGTCGTAGTGAAGTTCTTCTGAGCAAAGCCTTTATCCTTCTGAGTGAGGCAGTCGTGGACCTTCACCTTGCCCGTGAATTCCACGGCCGACAGGGGGAAGCTGATGGTCTGAGCATTGTCGGAGAGGTTCATCACCACCACGGCGCGCTTGGTGCCGTGTACCTGCGCAATGTCTTTGGCCACAACATACACCTCACCGTCGCGATAGACCACAGGAGCTCCGATGCCCAGGTGATCCTGATCCATGGCAATGAGGTCGCGGTTCTTCATCAGGTTGAGCGAGTGGTCGCTCATCTTAGTCATGTCGCAGCCCACGAGCAGCGGTGAGCTGGCGATACACCAATAGGCCATGTGCAGGTTTTCCTCATCAGGATTCAGCGTACGCCCTATTTCCAGCATGTCCATGTCGTTGTAGTGGCCGCCGTAGGTGTAGGCCTGGATGTAGAGGTTCTCCTTAACGATGCCTTTCAGGTTATCCCAGTGGCCGTTGATGTCGCCCGTTGTACGCCAGGAGTCGGCCACGTTGCGGGCCCAGTTGCCGGGGTAAGCCCAGCGGCAGATGTTGAACACGATATCCTTGCCCTTCATCTGCTCGCAGTGCTTGATAGCATTGCCAATCTTGGTGTATTGAGTCTGTTCATCGAGTCCCATATGTGCGCCTCCGCAGTAGTCGATCTTGATGAAGTCGTAGTCCCAGTCGATGAAGTAGGTCTTGCAGTCGGCTTCCTCGTGTCCTGCCAGTCCCACTCCGAGTCCCCAGGGGTGCTTGTTGCCCGAGCCGCAGGTGTTGTCGCCTGCATCCGAGTAGATTCCGGCCTTCAGTCCTTTGCTGTGGATATAGTCGGCGACCACTTTCATGCCATTGGGGAATTTCTCCTTGTTAATGCGCAGTGTGCCGTCAGCGTCGCGCCCGTTCCAATAGCCGTCATCGATGTTGATGTATTCATAGCCTGCTGCCTTGAGCCCGGTCTTCACCATGGCGTCGGCCTGCTGCTTGATGACATTTTCATTGATGTTGAGTGCGAAGGTGTTCCAAGTGCTCCAACCCATGGTGGGAGGCAGAAAGGCGGCTTTCTTCTTGACCACTTTCTTGGCTGGTTGAAGGTTGGTCTCCGGCATCTGACTGGCTATCGTTCTTGCAGTCAGCATTCCTGGCGTAGCACTCAGGAGGAATGCGGCCAGCACGAGCTTACTTTGATTTTTCATAGATAAATGTTTGTTGATGTTATTTGGATGATATAGTATGTTCTTCTTGCAAAGTTACGTCTTTTGATTAAGATATCAAAGTGAATTCGTCCTTTTCTTCTTCAATCTTCGTTTTTTGCCGTTAGTTTTGCTGAGATGACTGTTGGAAAGTAGAGACAAGTCCGGGCTTCAGAGGGTCTTCAAAGGCTTTGATTTGGCATTTAGCCACCATATGCCGTAGATAAGTACGCCATATGCCGTAGATAAGTACGCCATATGCCGTAGATAAGTACGCCATATGCCGTAGATAAGTACACCATATGCCGTAGATAAGTACGCCATATGCCGGAGATATGGCGGTGGTCAGTCTTATACACAAATATCTCCGAAGTGGTGTAATAAACAAAGGTTTGTTTGAAGCGAGCGAGGAAGGAACTCCCCAAGGCGGTCCGCTAAGTCCATTGTTGAGTAACATAATGCTCAACGAATTGGACAAGGAACTTGAGTGCAGAGGACTCCCCTTTGTGCGCTATGCCGATGACTCGATGATATTCTGCAAGTCCAAAAGGGCTGCAATGCGAGTGAAGGAGTCTATAACCCGATTTATAGAGAATACTCTATATCTCAAAGTCAACAAGGAAAAGACCGTAGTGTCATATGTGCGCGGAGTGAAATATCTCGGCTACTCCTTTTATGTGATAAAAGGCAAATGCCAACTCACGGTGCACCCAAAGTCCAAAGCCAAGATGAAGTCAAGATTGAAAGAGCTGACAAGTCGCAGCAATGGGTGGGGATATGCCAAGAGAAAGCAGAAGCTGAAAGAATACATACGAGGTTGGGTCGGCTATTATCACCTTGCCAATATGAAGCGTCTCTTGCTTGTAACAGACGAATGGCTAAGGCGTAGAATACGCATGTGTATATGGAAAGCTTGGAAGAAAGTCAAGACAAAAGTGGCAAACCTCATTAGATGCGGTATCAATAAATACCAAGCATACGAATGGGGTAACACTCGCAAGGGCTATTG
>ONMG01000218.1 GCA_900318855.1 uncultured Prevotella sp. | reverse complement strand
GTGATTTTTGGTATTCAATAATTGGAGTATTTAAGAAGAAGAAGCCTACAATGCTAGCGAAGGAAATCAATCCATTCCATTTAACAGAGCAACAGGATGGCATCTTTGCCAAAATGAAGAATAATATTAGCTGCTCTATTGACAAGAAGACAAACCTTATTACGATCAACGTAGAGGACCAAGACCCGCTTATAGCAGGAACTATGGCTGAAGTTACAAGTGAGAAATTACAGGACTTCATCACGAACTACCGTACAAGCAAAGCACGAAAAGATTTGGAATACTATCAGAAGCTTACTGATAAGGCGAAGAGCGTGTATGAGAAAGCCCGACAACTTTATGGAAGTTATTCTGATGCAAATATGGACGTCATGTTGCAAAGCATAAAGTCGAAGCAGGAAGATTTGGAAAACGACATGCAATTGAAATACAATAACTACACACAGGTAAACACTCAACTGCTTGCAGCAAAGGCAAAAGTACAAGAAAGGACCCCGGTTGTAACAGTTGTAAAGTCAGCAACAGTGCCATTAAAGCCATCGGGACCAAAGCGAATGATATTCATTGCTGTCATGCTCTTAATAAGCTTTATGCTTACTACACTTTATATCTGCCGTGATATGTATATGAACCTTTTCAAATAAGCCAAGCTTCGATCTGACAATGATAAGCGGCATATCTCAAATACGAACGAAGCTTAAGAATAGTCGCTTCTTTAAGGATTCTTTTTGGGCAGTCTTTGGCAATGGCATCGGCTATGGGCTGATGCTATTGGCTGGAATTGTAATTGCACGATTACTTGGTAAAGACCTCTATGGAGAATATGGATTCGTAAAGACCACGATGTTTCAGTTTGCAGCCTTTTCCACGTTAGGCTTAGGCTATACATCTACAAAATTCGTGGCAGAATTTAAATCCAAGAACACCCGGCAAGTCAGGCCTATAATCAATGCCTCAATAAGAATCACTTCCGCAGTAAGCGGCACAATAGCACTTCTTCTCATCCTTTTTGCACATCCTCTGGCAAGATATCTGAATCAGCCAGATATGTCACTTGCACTTCAAGTCCTTGGCTTCATTGTGGTAGTAAGAGCATTGAATACTACTCAATTTGGCATACTGGCAGGCTTTGGGAATTTTAAGGTCATAGCTAAGATTAATGGAATCTCAGGGATTACTTTATTTATTCTGTGCATTCCAATGACCTATTTTTTCAGCCTCAAAGGTTCCCTCTTCTCACTAGCTGCATCTCAAATAATATGCGTTCTTTTAAATCATCTTGCCATCAGTCGGTTTAACAAACAGCTTCCTCCTTCTGATGGCACGAAATATGTGTGGAAACTGACTCGTTTTTCTCTCCCTGTGGCCATGCAAGAACTCACTTATGCTCTTGCTCAGTGGTTAGGCGTATTCATCATAACAAAAAGTTCTTCTTTTGGAGAAGTTGGACTCTATACTGCAAGCACCTTGTGGACTTCAGTTATCATGATTATTCCTTCTTTTCTTTCTGATGTCATCTTATCGCATTTAAGCTCTTGCACAAACGATACCGAAGCACAAAAAAGAAAAATAAAACAAATGCTTCTGGTCAACCTTGCTTGCACCGCGGTGCCATTCATATTGATCTTCTGTTTTAGCCCAATTATCGTTTCATTCTATGGTAGTTCCTTTAATGGCTTAAGCGCCGTGCTCCGGGTAATCTCACTGTCAACGATATTTATGTGCTGTTCCAATGTCCTTGGCTCTGAGCTTATTGCCCAAGGATATACTTGGACACTTTTTATATTTAGAGGAGTTCGTGATATTTTGACAGTGGCAGTTGGCTATATACTTATAAGTTTTCATCATGGGATAAATGCTGCTCAGGATTATTCTTGGAGTATAGTCTTATTTGCATTTCTCTTTTTCATTGTTCTTGCTGTCTATTGCAAATTCAAGATTTCAAAAGGACTAACAACTCGAAGCAATGTATAGAGTTAACAATATCATAGGTTGCACTATCTTCCTACTCACTATATTTGTGTCCTTAATATCACAAATGCCCTCACTCCTTGATTCGGGAGCGAGCAACCTTTTGAAATTGATATGGGCATTACCTTTTCTGTATTTATTGTTAGTAGCCCCACAAACTTATCTCAGCGGGAAACTCTTTCCATTCTATCTGTTCGTTTTTACGATTGAGAGTTACTGCCTAATATGCCAACTTCTAACAGGCAACACTTATTTTGGACCCGACAACTTCAATTTTGCTATTTCCCTCTTAGTTACTGCTATATCCTATTGTTTTTGGATGCACTATGGAGACAACAAAATACTGCAAATAATCTGTGGGATAATGCTATTAGGCGGCTTAATGATAGCCATTCAGCTGTATTTTAACTACCTCAGCCAATCAGACATAACAAATAAGACTTACGCCTACGGTGATAAAAACTCAGCAGGCCAAATATTGTTATCGTGTGCATACTTGACATTCCTTTTCTTCAATCCTCAAAATAAAGTCTTTTATTGGGGAAGTCGGGGTATAGCCGTTATTCTAATAATAATAATGATCATGCTTAGGTCTAGAGCTACATTAGTGAGTGCAGCAATCATGCTTGGTTACTATATCTTGACTTCAAACAATAAAAAGCTGAAATGGGGTCTCATCATATTATTAGTATTAGGATGTGGCTATATAGCTATCAATAGCAACGCTTCAGAGATTATTGTACAAGGCATTTTAATGGGTGGTAGAGATGCATCCGACGTAGATTCTCTAAGTTCCGGCCGCATTCTTATGTTTAGCATAGCCTTACAGCTCATCCCCCAGCACCCCTGGGTAGGATGCGGCAAATACTATGTGGACTGTCTTCCACTAAATATTCTGACGGAATTTGGCATTATCGGGCTAACTATACTTTTAGGCTTCCTAACTCTCTTATTTATTACTTTACGGAAGGAACAGAATTTAAGCAAGATTCACCAAGGGGCATACGTTATGTACCTATCATTTTTAGCGAATGCTTTGTTTGAGGCACAACCACCTTTCGGTCCTGGCATGAAATGCTTTGCATTATGGATGTTAGTAGGATTCGCCTTGAGCTGTCACGATAGAAAGTCGACCAAATTACCATTGAATCATGTTTGACAAGTTTATCAAAATATTAAGAAGATATAGGGAGAAGGGCATACTGCCCTTTGCCGAGAATACATACTATTGTATTTTAGCCTGCTTCTTTCTCTTAACTAGAAAGTTGTGGCCGACGTGGCAAAGGTTCCTTCTGAGAAACACTTTAAAGTACGCCAGAGAACATTCCCACTTCTACTCTATCTTACTTAAGAATCAACGAATAACATCATCAACAGTAGCTGAGCTATTAAGCACATTGCCACTGTCAAACAAGGAACTAATCAATAGGGAGCATAACAACATCTACTCAGACCAAATAGGCAACACATGGGATAATTGGTCCAACACGGGAGGCTCAACTGGTGCACCTTTCTGTTTTCCATCCAAACATACAAAATTACAACTTGAAGGCATACATCAAATGATGCTTTATCTGAAAATGGGATGGAAGCCATGGGACACCATTATTTCAATCGACGGCTCGACCATAGAACCTGATAAGCGTAAACAACACATATATTATAAGGGAAGAGACAGTGTCGCATATGGAAAATACCACTTTTCAACCTTATATATGAATGAGGAGACGCTAAAGTATTATATTAGAGACTTGAATAAGTTTGCCCCTAAAATTATGCGTGGATACCCATCTGGCATCCTAGACATTTGCAAATATATTAAAGAACATAAGATAAGTATTCACTTTCAATTACGGTCACTTTATCTTACAAGTGAATTCTTTAGCAAGGAGGAGGCCGGATTTATAGAAAGTATTCTGCATTGCCCTGTTTATGGGCAATATGGGCACACAGAAATGGGAGTCTTCGCATATCAAGAGCCCCATTCAGTCGCTTACAAATGTTATCCCTTATATGGTTATACTGAAGTCCTAAAAGATGGCAAACAAGTAGAAATTGGTGAGACTGGAGAAATTTGTGTCACGAGCTTTAGCCAAAGAGGAGTCCCATTAATACGTTATCAAACGGGTGATCTTGCTGTTTATGGTGGCAAACTCAAAGACGGAACTGTAATTCTTTCTTCTCTCAAAGGTCGCACCAAAGACTATATAGTGGATAACAACAACAACAAGATTTATTTAGTAGGATTGGTATTCGGGGGACATAATACTATATTCAATCATATAAGTAAATGGCAAATCATCCAGGACAAACCGGGCATTATCAAAATACTTATTATTAAGGGTATTGACTTCAATAGCTTGCACGAAGACAGCATAAAAAAACTTTTCTCCCAAAACGGGATTCTTTGTTCCATCGAATATGTTGCTGATATTCCAAAGACAAAAAGCGGCAAACAGAAATTTGTTATTCAGAATATCAAAGAGAATAAACAATGAACAGCATCTGTCTCATCACCAATATTGGACCTCATTACCGTTATCCTATTTTTAATTCAATCGATAACGAGTTTAATTGTGACTTTTATCTTGGCGACAAGACAAGTACACCCATCAAAACGTTTGATTATAGACTATTAAAAGGATTTAAGGGAACCGTACATAACCTATTCTTCCACCACTTTTATTGGCAAAAAGGCACCGTTCGACTTATATTCAAACCCTACAAGTTCTACATCCTTGATGGAGAGCCTTATTGCCTATCCTCTTGGATGATTCTTATATTAGCCAAATTAAGAGGGAAAATAACCATCTCATGGACTCATGGATGGTATGGACGGGAAGGAAAAGTAAAACGGATTATTAAGAAGGTATTTTACTCTTTATTTTCAGAACTGATGGTATACAGCGAGTATTCCATTCAACTCATGAAACAAGAAGGCTTTCCTGCTAACAGACTTCATTGTATTGCAAACTCATTAGACTCAGATAAAGACCTTACAATAAGAACTAAACTGCACAGAACGGGAATCTATCACGATCATTTCCACAATAGCCACCCCACCCTCATCTATTGTGGAAGAATACAGAAAAACAAGAAACCCCATCTGATTATAGATAGTCTGAGACAACTAAAAGCGAAAGGTATTTGTTTGAATTTGGTATTTGTTGGTAAAGACATCGATAATATCAAGTTAATGGAGTATGCCGTGCAATCAGGCGTGCAAGCTCAGGTATGGATGTATGGCCCATGTTATGATGACAATAAATTAGGCGAACTTTTCTATAATGCAGCAGTATGTGTCTCACCTGGCAATGTTGGTCTTACGGCTATACATGCTCTCTCGTTTGGGTGCCCAGTCATTACACACGATAATTTTCCCTATCAGATGCCTGAGTTTGAAGCGATAAAACCAGGAATCACAGGCGACTTCTTCAAAGAAGATGATGTATTCGATTTGTCAAGAGTCATATTGGATTGGTGCAACAAGAGTGAAACCGAGAGAATTATAATTAGAGATGCTGCATATCAGGAGATTGATAGAAAATGGAACATCCATTATCAAATAGCAACAATAAAAAAGATACTAAATGCCTACCAATACTGATTCTACATATTTCAAGGTCCGTTCGTTCTTCCGAACACAAGTGCTCAATATCCTCGGGGGCCATTCTAAGCCTGCCCCGGGTATCCATATTCTTAACGGTCACCGTATTGAACATGAAGAAGAGCCAAAAACCTTCAAAAGCTTACTTGAAGGCTTGTCCAAAGAAGTACGATTCGTCCATTTTGAAGATGCTATTAAGATGATTGAGAGACACGAGCAACCAAAGGAGCCTTTAGTGACATTCTCGTTCGATGACGGCTTCATGGAATGCTATGATGTCTTTGCTCCATTATTGGAAGAGTTCGGCACGAATGCCATGTTCTTCGTGAATCCTAACTATGTAGAAGGAGACGAAGATTATATCCGAAATTTCAACGACAACATTGTTTTCACACATAACAAGCGTCCGATGAGGTGGAACCATCTGAGGGACTTAAGCAAGAGAGGATTTTTGATCGGTGCCCACACAATGGACCATTTTATGATTAACAGTTCTGACAAGGAGAAGCTAAATTATGAAATCAGGGATTGTCGGACAGCTATCGAAGAGCACATTGACAAGCCTTGCGATTTTTTCGCCTTCCCCTACGGGAAGCTTTCTGAAGCCAACGAGACATCGATTGAAATAGCATGCTCAACATATCGCTATGTTTTCGCTCAATCACAGTGGAAAGAATATTTCAGCTTCAACGGCAGGGTAATCAACCGTCGGCAATTTGAAGTATTCTGGCCCATCAGCCACGTCAATTATTTCCTAAGCTGCAATAAACGGTACTAAATATATGCCTAGATTGCTACAAATTAATATCACAGCAAACTGGGGGTCTCATGGCAAAATAGCTGAAATGCTCGGACAAACAGTTATTGAGAACGGTTGGGAAAGTTATATTGCTTATGGCAGGTGGTATAATAAAAGTAAGTCACATCTATACCACATTGGAAATTCATTTGATGAGTATATCCACGGCTTATCATCTCGCTTATTCGACAATCAAGGATTAATGTCTCATAGATCAACAAGAAAGCTCATCAAATATATAGAATCTATACGCCCGGATATCATCCATCTTCATAACATTCATGGATATTTTCTTAACTATCCACTTCTATTTAAGTATCTTTCGTCAATAAATATTCCCGTTGTTTGGACACTTCACGATTGCTGGCCTTTTACAGGACATTGTGCGCATTATATGTCAGTTGGCTGCCAAAGATGGAAAAGCCACTGCTTTAATTGCCCGCTAAAACGTGCATATCCAACAAGTTGGTTGATAGACCGGTCTTACGGAAATTATGAAGACAAACGTAATGCTTTTCTATCGGTTAAAAACCTAACCATTGTGCCTGTAAGTAAATGGTTAGAAGGAGATCTCAGACAATCTTTCTTTAAAGATTGCAATATATGCCAGATTTATAATGGCATAGATGCTGCTACCTTCTATCCTGATAAGCAGAACTCTGCCATGCTGAAGAAATACAAAATACCAAATGACAAAAGAATAGTACTTGGCGTAGCTTCTAATTGGTATCAAAAGGGACTCAATGATTTCATCAAACTTAGCTCCCTATTAGATGATAAATTTGCTATTGTCATGGTAGGTCTAAATGATAAGGACCTCAAAGCACTACCAAGTAGCATGATAGGCATCAAGAGAACAGAATCAAAAGATGAGCTCCGAAGCCTATACTCGTGTTCTTCTGTATATTTTAATCCTACATGGGTAGACAACTTTCCTACCACCAATATTGAATCTTTGGCATGTGGAACGCCTATTGTCGTTTACGATACCGGAGGATGTTCAGAGGCAGTTACTTCCGGAACAGGTTATGTCGTACGCCAAGGAGACATCCAGGAATCAGCAAAGAGAATTCAAGATATATGCACTCGCCCCAAGACAGAATTTGAGAATACCTGCAGAGACTTTGCGCTTCTTCGCTTTAACTCCAAACTTCAATATGAGGAGTACTACAAGCTATACACTTCCTTGATTTAGGAATTTATCTCCAATTTTAAAGTCGGAAAAAGGAGGTTATCCTTGAAACTTCATTTAGAGGATGCTAGCGCCTTGGTTAGATTGGGTAGACAAAGAAGGCTCCATAGATTAAAGATGCTTATAAGCAACAGCATATTAAAGGCTGTATGGCATTAGAGAGAAAATCTAAACTCAAACAGCTTATATAAGTACTTCATATACATCATCCACTGATTTGAATAGATGCCATTGAGTTTGCAGGCGCGCACATCCTCTTTGGCAAGAAGCAAATGGCTTGAGAAACCGGCCGTACTGGCACCTCCCATAAGCATCGTAACAAAATCCATAGGAATGTACTTTGCCTTGATATGATAGCGCCGGAATAATCTGACCATCATCTCAAAATCCGATCCTATTTTCATATCTGTACGATATCCCCCGTACCGATCGTACACACGCTTGCGCACATAGAAAGACGGATGGGCAGGCATAAAGCCAAAGCGAAGCCAAAAAGGGTGAAAGAGCTTTGAAGAATAGTATCTGGCAATCTTTTGCGGACTTCCTTGACGGACAAAATGAATATCCCCATATACAGCATCTATCGATTGCTTTGAAAAACTGTCAGCTATTGTCTCAATTACGTCTGACGAAGTGAAATAGTCATCAGAGTTCAAGATGCCAACAACATCGCCTGTTGCCATTTTTATGCCGGCATTCATAGCATCATAGATACCGCCATCTTTCTCTGACTTCCACTTTAACCGCCCATTAAACAAAGGCTCAAAATGTTTGATGACATCAAGAGTGCCGTCCTTAGAGCCACCATCCTTTATCACCATCTCAACATTCGGGTAAGATTGTGACAGGACCGACTCTAACGTTTTACTTAATGTAGCTGCGCTATTATAGCAGACGGTTACAATGGATATCTTCATACACGATTGCCTGTTTTGATTGTAGTGCAAAAATAGCTTATTTCCTTGTAACGGCAAAATAAAACTGATGACAAAACCAACATGGCAATAATTTCAGCCTAATCATACAATATATGTACAAGTTCCAAGTTATTACCATGGACTGTGTTAATATCTTATGACAACAGACATATTTATCATATTACTGACTTTGATATCAAGTGCCGTATGTGGTATGGCATTTACACCACTTATACTCAAATTTTGCAAGAAGAAGCACCTTTATGACATGCCCAATGCACGGAAGGTTCACAAGAATCCTATTCCAAGACTTGGCGGTATAGTCTTCATACCGAGTATGATGGTAGCAGTGCTGATCACATTCGACTTTCTGAGTCTACAATATCATTCCCAAGTCATTCAAATAAACCTCAGTTCATTACACGTCGCCATAAGTCTGTTTGTGATTTACATGACAGGTATTATTGATGATCTGATAGGGCTTAAAGCTATTGTAAAACTCATTCTCCAAATCATCTCAGGTGTGATTCTAACCCTTGCCGGATTCTATCTCAACAATCTCTATGGGCTCTTCGGTATCTATGAGATGCCACAATGGATGGGTAGTATCTTAACTGTATTTATTATCGTATTCGTGTGCAACGCTATCAATCTTATTGATGGCATTGATGGCCTTGCAGCATCTTTGGCAATCATTGGGCTCTGCGGGTTCTGCTATCTCTATGCAGAATTAAATTACCTTACGTACTGTGTACTGATATGCGGCATCATTGGATGCCTGTTGTCATATCTATTCTTCAACCTGTTTGGATCTGCAGAAAAAGGACTGAAAATCTTTATGGGCGATTCTGGAAGCCTTACCCTTGGTTTTCTATTGGGCTTCCTTTTTATCAATTATTCTATAAAGATGTCTGCCTATGCCGACACGTATAGTCAGCCTTTTACCATTGCAACTTCCTTCTTAATCTTACCTATCTTTGACGTAGTGAGGGTATTCTTTGTCAGAATTGCAAATCACAGATCCCCGTTCCGACCAGACAAGAACCACATCCACCACAAGCTATTGGCTGCCGGTCTCACACAACATCAGGCTTTAGTGGCACTCATAGCCTTAGCTATACTATTCATCTTCATCAACAAGTCACTGGCACCTTTGAACAATGCCAATATCTCTCTAATTGCGGATGTGCTCATGTACATTGCCTTTAATGCTTGTGTGAACATCTCCATAAAAAGAAGGAAAAGGATAGAAGCGAGATGAGACGTATATTTGACATTTTCCTGTCTGCCTTCTGTCTGATTGTATTCTCTCCACTGATGGCTCTTTGCGCCCTGGCTATCAGGATAGAAGACGGGTTACCTGTCATCTATAAGCAAGAGAGGATCGGACTCCACGGCATGCCTTTTTACATCTATAAGTTCCGCAGTATGAGGATGGATGCAGAAAAAGCAGGCGAGCCTCAACTGCTGGAACAAAACAACGATCCAAGACTAACCCACGTTGGCGCTTTCCTACGTGCCCATCACCTTGACGAGCTTCCCCAGCTTTGGAACGTCTTCAAGGGTGACATGTCGTTTATCGGGCCGCGACCGGAACGCAAATATTATATAGACCAGATCTTAGAACACGACAAACGTTATGTCTATCTCTATCAGATTCGCCCGGGGGTGACATCGTATGCAACTCTGTATAACGGCTATACTGACACCATGGAGAAGATGCTAAAGAGATTAGATCTTGACTTATACTATTTAGAGCACCGCTCTTGGTGGTTTGACATTATAATTTTAGTAAAGACCTTTATCAATCTTCTTACGGGAAAGATATTCTGATAACGTCAGTACACTCCAAAAGTATAAGGTGACGCCCGACAGCCCTATGGCTGCCGGGCGTTTTCGTTAGAATCTTCTAAAGTTTAGGCGAAGCAATGTTGACCGAAGAATCATATGCGAACCTGTGAGCTTTTGGATTAAGAAATGATCTTCTAATCCATTAATCCCCAAAGGCGTCAACTGAAAATAGTCTTTTATCGGAATATCCCCGCCACCTGGTACATCTTCATGTCCCGCATTAAGATAGGGAGAATAGAGAATAAGACTGTCACCCTCATGTCTGAAGCGGAAATAATAGCCCATATTGCCGGGCGCCTTATCTTGTACACTTATCAGCTTTGCCTGCACGCCCCAAAACACCTTACGCTGAGAGTAGTCGGTCACTCCGCCGGTGGCCAGCGTGTCGATGGTAGTGAGATGCCAGAAGCCATCCAGTTTTCCGTTGCTGTCAGTGGAAATAGAGCACGACCCAAGGAGAAGGGCGGCGAATAGATAAACGAAATTCTTTTTCATAAGTTGAACGTTCCTGTCTTGCTCACCGTGAGCTGAAAGCCCGTGTTCCGCCCGAGAATGCTTCCGAAATCCATGCCGAAAGCTCCTCTCACGGCCCATCCATAGTGGAAATGATAACTGCTCTCCAGCATTACGCTCACATTGTGGCGTATCTTGGTATAGGGATTGTCGTAGGTGCCGAGTCCTTCTTGCCAGGAGGCAAGGAGCCGATAGCTGAGGCGCTCAGCAGGCGAGCCGTCAATACCGAGGTGGAAAGCTGTGAAGCGATTGTCTTTAACCATCAGCTGTCCGTCGTTGTTGTATATGGGCGAACGGTAGAGTGGATTGCCCATCACCTGCCCCCAGTGCTGCCATCCGGCATAAGTGGAGTGGTTATAATAGTTGTCGATACCAGCCACATGGTCAGCGATGTTCATCGTGTGGTCATGGTTATAGGGGCCGCTTTGGTACTTTGTATAGAGGTATTCAAATACGATGTTCCTTAACCATGTGCCATAACGCAGATTGAGTTCCATGCCTAGCATCATGTCCTTGAGCTTATACATGTGCATGTGGTTACGTTTCTTCTCGTGCCAGTTCTCTCCCGTCTCATAACCGTCGTAGTCGAGCAGGAACATCTGGCTGTGGTCTTCAAAGAAATGGTCGGCGTAAACATGTAAAGCCCAAAGCGAGGCATCGTAGTTGACTCTCATCACCCAACTGCCGAGCTGGTTTCCCATGATATTACCATAGATGCCGTCAGTAGCATCCTGTCCAGCCGGTACGAGGGCATGCCAGTAGTCGGCTATTCCCGTTCCGCCATGTATGGCAATAAGTTTTTCGTTGATAAGCCTATAGGATGTACCACCGAACTGGGTGGCCATCTCAAGGCCCATCTCCAACGACAGCGGTGCAAAAGCGTCTTCATTGCCAATCTTCAGATAACCAGCCTTACTGTGATAGAGCACATCCTCAGTGAAGCGTGATTTTGCCTGCGTGAAGTCTTTCTGCCAATCGCTGTCAGTGAACTTTCCGTAGGCTATGTGCCCTTTGAAATGAAGCCAGTGGTGGGTCATGGGAACAGTCCAGTATTCAGGCACCGCCAATCTTATCTGCGGTACGGGCCTTGCATTGATACCCAAGGTCTGTGAGCCCGAGCTGAGCCTATTGTTCTTCAGCTGCATGGGATATTCCTTGCTTCCCACCGTGAGCACACCGTGGAGCCAGCGCACCTCTGCAAAGGCCTGCTGCACCACAAACCGACTCGTGTAGCGTACCGGCCTCACCAAGTCGACTCCCCATCCCAGGCCCCACCGCCGCGCAGAGTCTGTGGACAGCGGTCTCAGGAGACTTCCCCTGACGTAGCCGTTCTTCTCTCGCAGCGAACTGAGCCCGTAGCGGTTGGCATTGAGCCAAAGCGGAGTGTTACCCTCGGAATAGCTGCCCTGAAATTCAATCTTATAATCTAACCCCCGACCCAAATCTTCTTTTCCGGGATCTGCACCATACTGCCACGCATACTGTGCACTGCCCGGCAAAGCCATCATAACAACGAGGGTCAGGACTGGTATCCTTAATCTCATCATCATTATTTATTATAGCAATAACGCCGAGCCTCCGATATTATTGCCTGCCCCACATGCTTTTCCTGTCTTCGTTATTGGGACACCCAAATCGAATATATTATCAGAGAGTAACAGCCCTTGCAATAGAAGTGAAGAAAATCATAGGCAGGCTTCCGCTCCCGATGGAGCGATGTGTGCGAAGTGATGGGGGGGCATCACCACGACCATGTCCTTGATGATGTAGATTGAGAGTCTTCAGACGACAGCACTACGGTCCTGCCACGAACGTGACACGACCCTTCCACGAATGTGACACGGCCCTTCCACGAACGTGACACGACCCTTCCACGAACGTGACACGGCCCTTCCACGAACGTGACACGGCCCTTCCACGAACGTGGAGAAAGGGCCAACCACGGGACCGCAAGCCACGTCAGTCATGGAGCGCGAGTGCAGGCCCAACAGCCCCAGAATTAGGGAGCGCAAGTGAAGAAAAAACAGCTATAGGGATTTTCCCCGCCCAATATAGGGAAAATCCTTATTCCAGTCCGTAATTTCTTAGTTTCTTTGCACCAGATAAAACAAGCAGGGGCGCAAGCTCCGACGTCAACAAAAGTTAGAACATTTAAAAATATACGATTATGAAAAAGTTGATATTCGCCTTGGTAGCACTGTTAACAATGACAGTCCCGGCAAACGCAATGAGCTATGAGCAGGCACGTCAGCAGGCACTGTTCCTCACCGACAAGATGGCGTATGAACTTAATCTGACCGACGAGCAATACGAGGCAGCCTACGAGATCAATCTCGACTACCTTATGGGAGTAAACACTTACGACGACCTCTACGGGGCCTACTGGAGGCAGCGCAACCTCGATCTGAGCTACATTCTGCTCGACTGGCAGTATCGCTCCTACCTCGATGCCCTCTACTTCTATCGTCCGCTCTATTGGGACGGGGGCTACTGGCACTTCCGCGTCTACGCCCGCTATCCGCATCGTGACTACTACTTCTTCGGTTGCCCGCACTTCTATGCCGTCTATCGGGGCGGACATTCCTGGAGAATGAATGGCGGACGCTCCTGGTACTACGGTCGCAGCTTCGACGGTCCGCGCCGTGACGGAGCCCCAGGCAGAATGGGCATGCGCGACAGCTTCAACCGGGGCGACTTTGGCAGGGGCGAACGGAGTTTCGGCAACGGCTCGCGCTTCGGCAACCAGAACAACAACGGCAACCGCACCTTCGGCAACGGCTCGCGCTTCGGTGGCTCATCGAGCACACCAAACCGCACCTTTGGTGGAGCAGCCAACGGCAACAACCGCTCGTTTGACACCAAATCGAGCAGCAACCGCTCCTTCGGCGGCAGCAGGTCGGAGTCGCGCGAAAGCAGCACTCGCACCACCGTCGCACGTCCCAGCACAGGCGGCCACTTCGGAGGCAGCACCACGACCGAGCGTCCGAGCGTCACCTCACCGGGCAGCCGCTTCTACGGCAATGGCACTCAGGTGAGCCCCAGCACCAACCGTTCGTTCAGTCGTCCGTCCACCAGCGAGCGCTCTTTCGGCTCGAGCAGCATCTCGACCCGCTCCTTCGGTTCCGGCAACAGCGGTTCCGGCGCTTCGAGCTTCGGGCGCAGCAGTGCTCCCAGCCGTTCCTTCGGAGGTGGCAGTTCGGTGGGTGGCGGAAGCAGCCGTTCCTTCGGAGGCGGCTCCAATGGTGGCGGAAGCCACAGCTCTGGCGGGGGCCACTTTGGAGGCCGTCGATAAGGCAGAGGCACTACTGCCCACCACTAAAGAAAATTCACAAGACAAGCCTTCTCCCTAAAGGTAGAGAGAAAGAATCAGGATAACCAAAATTAGAGATACGATTATAAAAGTAGCGGTGCGGGCACTCTCAAAGGATGAGTACCCGCACTTCTGCGTTTGTCATCTTCTGTACCTCGTTCATCGGCTTCTTGAAATAAATACTCTGTATGGCCTTGTTCACGATGCCATGCCCCACGGCCAGCACGGTCTGTCCTGGATAGGTCACCTTTATCCAGGTCAGGAAATTCTGTGCACGGCTTTTGAGGTGCTCCAGGCTCTCCACATCGTCGGGCCATTCAGCGTTCTGTAAATCCGGGATATACTTACCCGTGAAGCTCCCCCAGTCGCGCTCCCGCAGCAAAGGGGTAGTCACCACCGGCAGATGGTGAGGCTTGGCAATGATGCGACAGGTGTCTTCCGAGCGCTTCAAATCGCTCGATACGAAAGCATCAATCTTCTCACCCGCCAACTTGCCTGCCACCTCTTCGGCCTGCTTAATGCCCTCGGCATCCAGTTCTCCCGGTGTCTGCCCCTGAAGAATGTGATTTTTGTTGTCCGTGGTCTCACCGTGCCGGACCAAAAGTAATTTTGTCATTAGCTGTAATACTTATCGACTTCAATATCTAAGGCCAAGCACGCTTCCCGACTTTACCGCTTGTGACACACCACAGCACCTGCCGGAGGGCAGCCTGAGGACGCTGCGCCACTTCTCTTAGCCCATGCAAAGTTAGTGCAAACATGGGGAAAGACCAAAGAAAAGCCGCCTTTTCTCACCTGCCCACTCCCAGGCATCAATGCGCAAAATGCAGCCGTCCGTCATCCACAAGCTTCTCATCTGAGCCAAAAATATCAGGCCATCAGAAGCCGGTATGTCCGCAATAATTAGTAACTTTGCCCCGTATCGTCAGCCGCCACTAGGACGGCCGCTAAAGTATGGCATTACTTATCAAAAGGATATGAAGAAAGTGTTTCAAAGTGCCCTCTTCAGGGCCATTTGCGCAGTCATCGTGGGTGCGCTGTTAGTGAAATACCGGGAGCAGACCGTGACATGGATAACCATCCTGATAGGCGTCATGTTCTTCGTCTCGGGTGTTATCAGTTGCGCGGCCTACCTGGCAGCTCGCCGCAGCAGCAGCGATGTTGAAGTCCTTGATGCCCAGGGCAATCCCATCACCCATCCCCAGCCCGCTTTCCCCATTGTGGGCATAGGCAGTGTGATTCTCGGCGCCGTGCTGGCACTGATGCCCGACACGTTTGTCAACGGACTGATGTATGTATTGGCCGCAATGCTCATCCTTGGAGCCCTCGGCCAGTTCTTCACCCTCTCTTCGGCCACTAAGTTCGCTCATATCGGGTTTTTCTGGTGGATTCCGCCTGTGGTCATCCTGCTCATTGGAATCCTTGCCCTGTTGAAGCCCTATGCCCTGGCCACCACCCCACTCTTCCTCATTGGATGGTGCATGATTGTATATGGTGTCGTGGAAATCATCAATGCGCTGAAGGTGCAGCAATGCCGCCGTCAGATAGCCAGGCAACAAGAGAGCGAGGCCACACCAAAAGAGGACAGCAATTCGACTGAGACTAAAGACGCTGAGAAATAGAAACTGTGCAGGCCTCTTTCCTCGGCGGGAAAGAGGCCTGCACTGTCGACCCTTAGGCCTGTAACATTTGTGTCGGGCTACACCCCCGGGGAATACCTCTTCACGATGCCCTCAATGTAGTCGCAAAGGATGCGGATGCCCTTCACATTCTCACCTCCTTGAGGGATGATGAGGTCGGCATAGCGCTTAGTGGGCTCGATGAACTGCTCATGCATCGGTTTGAGCACCTCCAGATAGCGCTCTACCACCATCGACACGGTGCGTCCGCGGTCGATAGTGTCGCGCTGTATGTTGCGGATGAGACGCTCATCGGAGTCGCAGTCCACGAATATCTTCAGGTCCATCATGTCGCGCAGCTTCTTGTTAATGAGCGTCATGATTCCCTCGATTATTATCACGGGCTTAGGCTCCACGTGGATGGTCTCGGGCAACCGGTTGCTCAGAATATAACTGTATGTAGGCTGCTCTATGGCTTTGCCTTGACGGAGATCGTTCACCTGCCGTATGAGGAGTTTCCAGTCGAAGGCATCCGGATGGTCAAAGTTTATCTGCTTCCGTTCCTCATTGGTCATTCCTGTGGTATCGTTGTAATAAGAGTCGAGAGGCACCACAGCCACGAAATGTGGAGGCAACGCCTCTACAATCTTCTTCACTACCGTCGTCTTACCCGAACCGGTGCCACCGGCGATACCAATCACCGTAATTTTCTTGTCATTTGTTTCCATACCTTATTTAATAAAGAGGTCGTCGAACATTCTTTGATAGTACTCCGCCTTCTTCTCTACCCTCATTGGATAGGCGCGCGAGCTGCTGGGCATCCTATAGAGCCGCAATGTACGTCCTTCGAATGGGAACTCCGTATAGCAACCCATCTTGGGCTCCTTCACATTGAAATGAGTCGTAAACACCTTTGTAGCCAATTGTCCGGCAGCCAGCACACCTCTGCACTCCGGCAGTGAACGCAGCATGCCGTCGAGGTCGGCCTCCTCCACAATTTCCAAATCCTTGTCGGAGGCCGTGCCCTTTGTGCGCCTGATGCGCAGGGCCGTGTCGAAGATGGCCACTCCTTTCTCTTTGAGGAAGGCCTTGATATCGTCGAGCCTCCATGTCTTCTCGCCTGGTTTTACGAAGTAGTCCTTATCGCCAAAGAAGATGTAGCCGAAGATGCGCCACATGTCGTTCTGAAAGTTGGGATAATACCAGGGCATGCACCACCGCTTGGGGGCAGGCGGAAAGGTGCCCAACATGAGCAGCCGGGCATTTGCCGGCAACCAGGGGGCGAAGGGATGAGTCTCAGTTTCCAAAGCCGAAAGATATATATATCAACGTTAAACAGTCTGGAATCCGAGGCGTCTACTTGGTCTCCTTCAGGAAATAAACTACTACAGGCAGATGGTCGCTGTAGCCGTCGAGCCACACTCCACCGGCCGTGGTGCGCTTCGTGTTGCCCTTGTAAAGTCCCGAGGTCTGGAAGAGATAGTCGCGGCGGAATATCTGGTTCTTCCAGTATTTCAGTGTGCTGTAATCCTTGCTGCCCTTCTGGTTAATCAGGTTAGGCGTCATCACGATCTGGTCGAACAGATTCCATGCGCCATGATACTGCAGCGTACCTGTGACTTGCTTCACGAGGATATTGTACCACGGATTGTACATATCATCCGGCCCCACCTCGTCCACTTCGGCCTTGGCGCTCAGAACCTCATGCATACTTTTGTTCACGGGGTCGTCGTTCATGTCGCCCATCACGATAATCTTATTCTTTGCGTCAGCCTTGAGCAGCGAGTCCTTGAGTGCCTTCACTTGCTTTGCGGCCAGTTCCCGGTAATAAGAACCGGCACCGCGGCTCGGCCAATGACAGACTATCAGCGTAACGAGCTCTCCGGCCAGCTGCCCGCGCACCGTAAGGAATCCGCGGGTAGCCCGGCGCCCCATGTCCTCGGGACGTTCATAGCGGTAGGGCACGAGTGTGGTATCCTGCACCGTGAAGAGCTTGGGATTATAGAGCAGTGCACAGTCGACACCACGTGCGTCCGGACCTTCCAGATGCACGTACTTATAGCCACGCTGGGCCAAGGCCGGCTGGGCCGTGAGATCATTAAGCACATGGTCGTTCTCCACCTCCGAGAGCCCGATGACGGCACACCCCACTCCCGGCAGCACATCAGTGCCCATTTCCGAGAGCACCTTCGCCATATTGCGGAGCTTGTGCGTGTACTTCAGCTCATCCCACTTGTAGGAGCCTTGGGGTGTGAACTCATAGTCGTTCTTTCCCTCATCATGGGTATAGTCAAATAGATTCTCCTGATTATAGAAGCCGACAGCATAGCAGGAAAATTTCTTCTGCGCCTTGGCTGACATCGTGGTGAGCAGCAAGGCCGCAACAACGGCGATTAGTTTTCTCATATCTGAATGTTTTATGTATCAATCGTTTGAGGACTGTCCGCTTCACCGCTCCGGAACAGGGTGCTCTTTGCTCCGCCCTTCCTCAGACCTTTACAGCACCTTGAGGAAGAAGTTTCGGACTTTCCGCGTGCAAATATCGCAATTATTCCTCATAAAAAAAAACATTCAGGGCCAAAATAATGTGGCTGTTCCTTTTTTATTCAAGATATATTTAGTTACTTTGCACTTTGATAACAAAAAATGAATCACTATCATATGCAGAAACAGCTGTTTTTCGCAGTGCTAACTCTTTGTTGCGCGCCCGCGTCCTATGCACAGAACGACCGTGCAGGGCAGAAAAGCGCCAATCCGGGAGAATCAGCATTCACTTTCACTGAAGCCCAGTTGGGCGAGGATGAGAACGTATCTCAGAACGTGCCCATCATCAGTTCCAACTCCAATGTCTATACTTCCGAGGTGGGCTACCTTTTCTCGCCGGTGAGGTTTCGATACAGGGCCCTGGACCAGAAGTACAATGAAATCTTCATCAACGGAGCCCCTGTCAACGACATGGAGACCGGTCAATTCCGCTTCTCGCTTGTCGGCGGCTTGAACCAGCAGACCCGGAACCTCGACTCAGCCATGCCTTTCGAGGGCAACAACTTCTCGCTGAGCAGTCTCGGAGGCTCCTCCAACTACGACTTCCGCCCTGCCGACATGGCTGCGGGGTCGCGCATTACGCTGAGCGGCGCCAACCGCAACTACACGCTCCGGGGCATGTACACCTACAACAGCGGCCTCACCTCGAAAGGATGGGCCTGGAGCGCCAACATCACCTACCGCTGGGCCAACCGCGGCTACGTGAAGGGCACGTTCTACAACGCACTAAGCTATTTCTTCGGCGTACAGAAGCTCATCGGCAATCATTCCCTGGCTTTCTCCACCTGGGGCAACCCCACAGAGCGAGCCTCACAGGGAGCTTCGACCGACGAAATGTACTGGTTGGCCAACAGCTACACCTACAACCCCTACTGGGGCTATCAGAACGGCAAGGTGAGAAACTCACGTGTGGTGAACGACTATTCACCTTCAGCCGTGCTCACATGGGACTGGAAGATGAGCGAGAAGTCGAAGCTCACTACATCGCTGTTCGGCAAATACGGCATGTACAAGGGCACGAAACTCAACTACAGCAACAGCGAGAACCCCTCGCCCGACTACTACAAACGGCTGCCCAGCAACTATTATGACGTGTGGAACCGCACCAATGCCCAGAACACCTTTGACAACTATCTACAGTTCGTCACGGCGCGCAACTACCTGGCAGGCACAGAGAGTGCCCGTCAGATAGACTGGGACCGCCTCTACTACGCCAACCGCAACGCCAGCAAGCAAGGTGCCGACGCCATGTACTATGTACAGGCCAAGCATAATGATGTTCTGAACCTCACTCTCAGCTCGGTTTACAACACCCACCCCACAAAGAACAGCACACTCAACTTCGGCTTCAATGTGGGTACCAACAAGGGTAAGCACTATCAGACCATGGACGACCTGCTTGGCGCTACTTCGTTCCACAATATCAACTACTACGCCTCCGGCAATTTCGCTGAAGGCTCCGACAAGCTGCAATACGACCTCAACAATCCCAACGCTGAGGTGAAGAAGGACGACAAGTTCGGCTACGACTACGACATTCTGGTCAACCGTGGCCAAGTGTGGACCAGCTACTCCGAGAACATCGGCTTTGCACACTATCTGTTGGCTGGTCGCCTGGGCTTCCAGACCATACAGCGCAAAGGCTACATGCGCAACGGACTCTTTGCCGACAACAGCTACGGAAAGAGCAAGACTTCCAAGTTCGCCGACGGAGGCATCAAGGGGGCAGTGAGCTTCAACATGGGGCATGGCAACACGCTCTCACTGGGACTCGGCTACGAACATCGGGCCCCACAGGGGAAAAATGCCTTCATCGCACCCGAGATGAACAATGACTTTGCACTCGACCTGCGAAACGAGCGCGTCTTCTCCAGCGAAATAGGCTATCAGTACATGTCACCCTGGTTGCATGCCAACATTAACGCCTATTACAGCTACATCACCCATGCCACCGACTGGACCTGCTTCTACTTCGACGATATCAATTCCTTCTCCTACAACTCCATCACAGGACTCAGCAAGAAGAATTATGGCGTAGAGGCCGGCCTCGACTTCAAAGTCACCTCGGCGCTCGACTTCAAGCTCATCGGCACAATGAGCAATGCCAAGAATGCCAGCAATGCCCACGTGGTGTATCTCAACTCCACCGAAGGCTCTTATCATTCTGAGCGCGCACTCATCAAGAACATGCATGAATCGGGCACACCCCTTACGGCAGCGAGTGCCGGCGTGAGCTATCATCAAAGCGGATGGTACCTCGACCTTAATGGCAACTACTACGACCGCATCTATCTCTCCTACTCACCCTACTACCGCTATGAGAGTGTGGCCAAGAAGAACAGTGGTGTCTCCGAGGACTATTCTGTCGTCAGCACGATGCCCCAGGCCAAAGGTCACGGAGGATTCATGGTCGACGGAAGTATAGGGCGCAGCATCTGGCTCAAGCACGGTTCACTCTCCATCAACCTCATGGTGAGCAACATCTTGAACAACCGTACGATTGTCACCGGAGGTTACGAGCAGAGCCGCAGCGACTACAGTGCCTCTGGCAGCGAGCGCACCTATAAATTCTCGCATGCCCCCAAGAAGTTCTACGCATACGGCACCAACGGAATGCTCAATATAGCTTATAAATTCTAAAGCATCATCACAATGAAAATATTCCATTCATCACTCTTCATGCTGGCTCTCGCCTGCTCACTCCTCACCTCCTGCATGGACGGAGGATGGGGGAATCCCAACGATGAGCAGACCCAGCAAGAGATAGGCAACAAATATATCAAGGAGACCCATCTCGTCACTATCAGCCAGCTCAAGCAGAAGTTCAAAGCTCAGATTTCCACTGACTACCGCGATGGAGTGAGCTACAAACAGGTCACCGAAGACTTGCAAATCAAAGGCTATGTCACGGGCAACGACATTGGGGACAACATCTTTGATGAAGTTGTCATTCAGGATGCTACCGGAGCCATCATCGTGGCTGTCAGCGAAGGCGCCATGTATGGCTACCTGCCCATCGGAGCCGAAGTGCTCATCGATGTCAAAGGACTCTATGTCGGTAACTATGGCATGCAAGCCGAAATCGGTGTACCCTCTACCAACAGCAAGAAGCTCACCTACGTGAGCCGCATGAGCCGCGACCTGTGGCGCAACCATTTCCGGCTCACCGGAGGCTATAAGTCGATAGAACCCGAGGTGTTTGCCGACGGCGGCGCTCCTACCAACTGGAAGCTCGACGAGGACGGGGGCAAGCTCGGCGTCATCAAGAACGTGACCTTCCGCGGTGCCGATGGTAAAGCAACTTTTGCCAACCCCTCCGCAGGCGCAGGAAGCAAAAGCGTCTACTTCAACGAATATAAAGGCAACACTATCCAGATGTACAACAGCAATTATGCCAAGTTCGCAGCCAATACTATCCCCACGGGCAAGGTGAATGTCACTGCCATCGTCAAACGATTCAACAGCGGATGGGAGTTCGTCGTCCGTGACATCAATGACATACAGGAAGTAAAATAATTAAAACAATCCATAAGATGAAACGACTTATTTATTCAGCACTCGTCCTATTCACCGCTCTGCTCTCAGTCAGCAGTTGCGAGGATGTGCCCGCACCATTCAATACCGACTTCGACAACAATGGTGGCGGCGACACACCGGCCGTCGTAGAGCCTGCTGGCGAAGGTACCGTCAGCTCACCCTATAATGTAGCCCGCACGCTCGAAATCATCAAGGGTGGCACCTTCACCACCGACAAGGTGTACGTGAAAGGTATCATCACTCAGATTGACGAACTAAGCACCAGCTACGGCAACGCCACCTACTACATCGCCGACGCTGCCAACAGCACCACCTCTTTTGAAATCTTCCGCGGATACGGTCTCGACGGCGCTAAGTTCAGTCAGGGCGATGAAATCAAGGTGGGCGACGTTGTCGTCGTCTACGGAACGCTGACGAGCTACAACGGCACACCCGAGATGGCACAGGGAAGCCAAATCTACAGTCTAAACGGCAAAGGTGGTAGTGGTGGCGGAACCTCTACCGGTGATATGGGTACTGAGGCTAAGCCCTTCGATGTCACTTCGGCCCTCACGGCAGGTCAGAAGACGGGGGTCTACGTTCAGGGCTATATCGTGGGCTTTGCCTCAGGCAAAGACCTTAGCACCGACTCTAAATTCTCGGCCACAGATGCCGTTGCCACTAATGTGCTCATTGCCGCATCGGCTACGGAGACCGACGTGAAGAAGTGCATGCCCGTACAGCTGCCCTTAGGCGATGTGCGTACAGGCATCAACCTGAAGGACAATGCCGGCAACTTGGGCAAGCAGGTGACACTCTACGGTGACCTTGCCAACTATTTCAATGTACAGGGCGTCAAGAACACCACATACGCAAAATTAGGCAGCAAAGAATACGGCACCAAACCCGGGAACGGAGGCTCATCAGAGACGACTCTGCTGACCTTTGACTTCAAGAAGGACGGAAAAGGGAACTGGACGATTACCGACGTAAAGAAGGATGACGCCCTCTCGGCTGTTTGGACTGCCGACACAAAATATGGCATGAAGGCGACAGGCTATGTGAGCGCCACTCAGACGAATTACGACACCGACAGCTGGCTCATCAGTCCTGAAATCGATATGAGCGGGGCAAAATCCCTTGTGGTAAGTCAGGCCGCCAACTTTTTTGCCAACGGCGTAGAGGCAGAATGCAGCGTACTCTTGAGCACCGACTACACTTCCGGTGATCCCTCCAAGGCCACATGGACAAAGCTCACCTTCGACACATGGCCCACGAACTGGACCAACATCAACTCCACAGCCTCTTTGGGCGCTATGGCAGGAAAGAAGAACGTGAAAATCGCTTTCCGCTACACCAGCACTGCTGCCAAAGCTGGCACGTGGGAGGTAGGTTCGCTTAGTCTGAAGTGACAATATAAGACACTTTTCTGAAAATAAATCACTTATTATTTGGCAGGCTGCAAGATTCTTCGTAATTTTGCAGCCTGCCAGCCTATAGGGAGACCAGAGGCTGACATCATATAAGACATTTATCAATATAACATATAAACAAATGAAAAAAGGTATTCATCCCAAAGACTATCGCCCCGTCGTATTCAAGGATATGTCCAACGGCGATATGTTCCTCTCACGTTCTACATGCAAGACGACAGATACAGTAGAATTTGAAGGCGAAACTTACCCAGTGGTAAAGGTAGAAATCTCCAGCACCTCTCACCCCTTCTATACGGGCAAGAGCAAGCTTGTCGACAGCGCTGGACGCGTTGACCGCTTCATGAACCGCTACGGAAAGCTGAAGAAGTAAGGCTGAACGCCGTTCATCCCGGTCACAAAGAGACTGAAAGAAAGCTCACCGTAGATTCAAACTGAGATGGCGGCACAAGGCTGGGACATCTCCCTGCCACAACAAGATACTGAAAGGTGCGTTCAGGCGTAGTTGCATATACGTCGGAACGCACCTTTACTTTTATATCTCCGCATCCTTAAAGTTCAAGAAATGAAGAGAATTATCATAGCACTCACAGGAGCACTCCTCCTTGCAAGTTGTTCCGGATCGGACAGCGACTCCACTATAGGCCCCCAGCGTTCAGCCAACAGCAATGCCAACAGCACAGCCCTGCACCGCGAATACGGACGCATGGAGTTTCCACATGTCAGTCAAACTTCCACAAATACAGTGCTCATCCATTATGCGGGCGGTGAACTAAACTACGCTACAGAATGGGACACTCAGAAGAAAGCCCAACGGTGGTCGTGCTATGAGCTATACCCGAGTAATCTCGAAACCCATACTACTCGTTACTATTCCGACACCAACCAATACCCCAAAGATCCCCTCCTGGCTGACAGCCTGCAGTGGCTGACCGATCCTTATTGGCGCTCCGGCTTCGATCATGGACACATATGCCCTTCGGCCGACCGACTCAACTCATACGAAGCCAACTATCAAACCTTCTTTATGACGAACATGCAACCTATGCGCAATGGCTTCAATGCTGGCGTATGGGCTAACATGGAGAAAATGGTACGCAATCAGGCTTTGAGACGGGACTTCTGTGATACGCTTTATGTCTGCAAAGGGGGTACCATTGATGGAGGAACATTCAACGATGGCGGCAAGGTCGTAAGCACCACATGGATGACTACCGGTAAGAAGCTCATCATTCCCCGTTATTATTTCATGGCTCTGCTAAAAGTGAAGAACGGTGTCTACCATGCCATTGCCTTCTGGATCGACCACGAGAAATATGCTAACAGCAAAGAGACCCATCTGGCACAGTTCGCTATAAGCATTGACGAACTGGAACGGCGCACAGGAATCGACTTCTTCTGCAACCTCCCCGACCAAAGAGAAGCTGTCATCGAGAGCAAAATCGACACATCCATGTGGGGACTCAACTAAGTTATTCGGGAAGGAGGCAGCCCTCCATGAGGGTGTTCTCCTTCCTGGAACTTCCATCGCCTTTTATCATAGCATGTCCATACCATGATACAGCCATGCTATGTTCTATTTTTTCCTATTGATATACCATAGCTCTTGTTGCTCCACATTTTAGCAGGCAATTAAGACATTTTATAACCGTATTGTCGTGCTATTGAATATTTCAGAGTACCTTTGTGGCGATTTAGAATAGTCATTAAGGTAAAATAACACAGTAAAGTATATCAGGATGAATAAACGATTGTTCCTCACGATGTTGTACGCGGTCTGCGTTACATGGGCAGTGGCTCAAGTGCACGGCACCGTCATCGACGCCACAGATAAGTTACCCATTCCTTTTGCCAGCGTAAGCTACAAGGACCTGCACTTAAGTGCCGTAAGTAATGTAGACGGTCAGTTTCGCATTGCCTTCCATCCCGGCCACAAGCTTTCTGTCAGTAGTGTTGGATATAGCACACGTACTATCCAGATCCGCTCCGAAAAGGACTCTCTCGTCATAGCCCTCCGTCCGGAGACTGGCAGCATAACCGAGGTGACAGTGAAAGCCCGCCGCAAGCGCTACCGTCGTCAGGACAATCCAGCAGTGGAACTTATGAAACGGGTCATAGAGCGCAAGAAGCAGACTCAGCTTAGTCGTCACGATTTCTATTCCTATGAGAAGTATCAAAAGATTACTCTCTCAGAGAATGCCATCGACACGGTGTTCCACAAGCGCAAACCTTGGTACCTCCATCAAGTAGAGCACTCCCCTATTGACACTTCACTCATTCTGCCCATCTCTATTGACGAGACGCTCACACGGAAGCTCTATCGCAAAAACCCGCGGAAGGAGCGCACCGTCATTGAGGCCAAACGCAGTACAGGTGTAAACAAAATCTTACAGACAGGTGACATCCTCAACACAATGCTCAAGGAAGTATTCCAGGATGTCAACATCAACGACGACCATATACGAGTATTGCAATACCCCTTCCCGAGCCCTATTGGCAAGACAGCCGTCTCCTTCTATCACTTCTACATAGAGGATACGCTCAAGTACAAGAACGACAGTTGCTACCATGTGCTTTACTATCCCGCCAACCAGCAAGATTTCGGATTCAAAGGTGAGCTCTATATCACTAAGGACAGCGACTTGCAGGTGAAGCACTGTGTGCTCGAGATTCCGAAGAAAAGCGACATCAACTTCATCGACAAGATGCGCATCACTCAGGATTTCGAAAAGTTGTCTGACGGTGAGTGGGTACTCACCGACGACAAGATGTATGGCATCTTGCGTCTCACCTCATTCATGCCCAAGATGCTGGTAACCCGCAACACCAAGCTCTCCAACTACGATTTCAGTCCCATCGACCACAAGCTCTTGCGAGGTGGAGCACCGGAGCAGCAGGAGCCGAGTGCTGGCATCCGGAGTGCCCACTACTGGGATCAGCACCGTCCGCTGCCCCTCACATCAGGCGAGCAGAATATGGACTACTTTGTCTACCGTCTCACAAAGAGCAAGAACTTCGGTATCTTCCAACTCGGCTTGAAGATTCTTGTAGAGAACTTCCTGGAAACCAGCAAGCCTGGCAACAGGAGTAAATTCGACTTCGGGCCCATGAACACCCTCATCTCCCACAACTTCGTGGATGGTTACCGCTATCGGCTGAGCGGCCGTACCATGGCAGCGCTCAATCCTCATTTCTTCTGGAATGGATTTGCCGCCTACGGTTCACAGAGCCACAAGTGGTACTACAACAGTGAGTTCACTTACTCATTTAATGAGAAGGAGAACTCTCCCTTCGAGTACCCCATACGCAGCGTAAGCTTTGAGACCAGCTACGACCTCATGTCGCCCGCCGACAAGTATCTCACGAACAACAAGGATAATGTCTTCGAGTCGTTCCGCACACAGAACGTTAAGCAGATGTATTTCTACAACCGTCAGCGGCTCTCCTTCAAATATGAGACCGATATGGGCCTCAGCTTCAGCGCATCCCTCAAAGCCGAGAGCAACAAGCCTGCCGGTGACCTCCACTTCACTCCTGTCAACGGGAACGACGACCTTAGCAGCATACGCACCACCGAGTTGAGTGCCTCACTACGCTTCTGGCCAAACCAAAGCTTCATCAACACCAAGCAGCGGAGATGGCCCATCAATCTCGATTCCCCCGACTTCCAGCTCACTCATACCATAGGCCTGCAGCATCTCCTCGGAGGGCAATACTCTTCCAACATGACAGAGCTGAAGATGTACAAGCGCATCTGGTTCGGGAGCTACGGTGCCCTCAACCTCCGGGCTATCGGACGAGCACAGTGGAACAAGGTGCCGTTCCCGCTGCTCTGTATGCCACCCGTTTCACTCACCTACTTCACCGACTTTTCCGACGAGACCTTCAGCCTTATGCGCAACATGGAGTTCCTCAACGACCGCTACGTCATGTGGGTAGCTCTGTGGGAACCCAATGGCAAGCTACTCAACCGTATACCCGTTTTGAAGAAACTCAAGTGGCGCGAGGTATTCGCGGTGAAGGGCATGTGGGGGCATCTCACCTCGAAGAACGACCCATCACTCCACCCCAACGACCCCATGCTCTTCAAAATGCCTGAGAGTGTACAGCGCATGAGCAACCAGCCCTACTGGGAAGTGATGGTTGGAGTAAACAACATCTTCAAGGTGTTTGGTGTCAACTATGTCAGACGCCTTACTTATCTCAATAACCCCAATATCGACAAATGGGGACTACGTTTCACATTCATGATGCAATTCTAAAAGGAGCCCACTATGAAAGCAGCAGGAATATGGGAGAATATCATGGGTACCAACGCACTGGATACCCTCAGTAACGATATCACCTTCATCGACAACATCCGCAACATCGGAGCAGCCGCACCGGTAAAAATTGAAAACAACGTGTTTGTATTCTGTCTGAAAGGGCAGATGCAAGCCGACGTCAACAACAACACCCTGAAGGCCTGTGCGGGCGACATGATTATTCTGCCCGCCCAGGCAGCAGTCACCGATGTTCTCTTCAGCAATGACTATGAGAGCAAGGCCCTCATTATATCTACCCCTACACTCCACCTCTTGCTCCATGGGCAGCTCGACGCATGGAATCAAGCGGTTTATGTGGACAAACATACTTTGGTACATGTGTCACCCGAGGACTTCCTGGTCTTTACCAAATTCTATGAACTGGGCAAGCAGGTCTTTGCCACAAAGCGCCATGAAGACGTTAAGGCCCTGGTGCAAATAGGCTTAATCTTTGC
>ONMG01000221.1 GCA_900318855.1 uncultured Prevotella sp. | reverse complement strand
GACGAGCTGAAGGAGGCCTACAAGAAGGGAGGCATCGGCGATATGAAATGCAAGAAATTGCTCAACTTGGTACTGCAAGACATTCTGGAGCCTATCCGTAAGCGTCGGCATGAATACGAGCAGGACATCCCCGAGATATTCAACATACTCAAGAAGGGTTCGGATGCCGCTCGAGAAGTGGCCGCTAAGACGATGGACGAAGTGCGTAAAGCCATGCGTATTGATTACTTCGAGGACGCTGAGCTCATTCGCAGTCAGAGCGAGAAGTACAAGAAGGCCTGACCAGGCAGTCTTCAACGGCTTTACCTATGGAATAGAGGTTGCTTTCTTTCGGGAGGGCAACCTTTTCTGTTTTGTGCCCGCTTGCTGGCTTCGCCAATGCTCCATCCCTAAGATTATGATGTAGGGATGATGTGATGGGTTAACAGCCACCAAGCTCTATTGAGTAAGCAGACGTTGTAGTACGACGGCGTTGTTGTGCTCCATGTCCTTTGCCGCATAGAGCAAGGTTACGCTGTCGTGCTGCCCAGCAACCTTCTTCAGTGCGGAGAGCGAGCCGCTGGACTTTAGCTCGGCTTCATAGCGTGAGCAGAAATCAGCGAATTTCTCCGGGACGTGTCCAAACCACTTGCGCAGCTCGTTGCTTGGTGCTGCTTCCTTAAGCCATAAGTCGACATGGGCCGTCTCCTTCTTGATGCCCCGTGGCCAGAGTCTGTCCACTAATATGCGATAGCCGTCGGTGGGGGCATAGGCTTCATAAATGCGTTTTATCTTCACTTCCATGCGTGCAAAGATAGTTCAAATGGAGGGAATGCCCAAGAAAAAGCGAGTCTTTTTCTTGGGCTCTTCCCGAGGCCTGTCAGCCTGCGCAGTCTCCCCGCCGCCATCTTCGGAGAGAGGCTGCGAACGGCTATTTCCCGGTGGGTGCGATGTCGGTGTGCAGCGTCAGGTTGATTATCTCAAGCACTTGGCGCAGACTGTCAGTGCCGAAGTCGCCGGTCAGCCGCTTGTCGCTCGGCTGGTAGCGGAGCTTCACATGGTAGTACATCTCCAGGTCGCTGACGACTTCGGCCAAAGGTGTGTTGTCGAAATGAAGCTGATGTGTGGCCCAGGCCGCTGCGTTGGGGCTCTCATTGCAGGGCTCCGGCCTGTTGCTGCCGACCGTGAGCACAGCCGCATGGCCCGCATTCAGTCGTAATGGGGCTGAGGCCTCCGCTTTTGAGGCAAAGTCAACACATCCTTGCAGCACCATCACCTTGGTGCGTCCGGAAGTCTCATCCACTTGCAGACGGGTGCCTATGTCGCGTATCACATAGCGCTTGTCGACGATGCTGAAGGGGTGGCGGGCATCGTGGCGGATGTCGAAGAAGGCCCGTCCGTTGATGTCCACTTTGCGCGGGTCGTTTCTCCTGTAAGTCACCGAAGCGTAGGGGGCCAATGTGATATGTGTGCCGTCGATATTGATGGTCCTCGGTTGGTTTCCGGCAACCAGCGTAACCTTACCCGGCCACAGCATAGCTGCTCCGGCAATGAAGGCCAGGATGATGGCTGCCGCCCAGCGCATCCGGAACCGTCGGTTGGGCTTCATTCCTGCGCGTGCCAACACTATGCTAAGTGCCTTCTGCGTGTTGAGTGCTTTGGGGCGATAGTAGCTCAATACATAATACCGCTCCTTCCTGTCATTTCTCTTCATAAATGTGGGGATCGTTGATGATGATGGTCTTTGTCAGCCAGTTGGAGGAGCTCATGCCCAAGGCGCCTACCAGGCCGAGCCCTCCTTGGCAGTTCGATACCATGGGGCGGACTGGGGAGAAGCCGTAGCTGCCGAGGTCGTTGTTCTCAGTGTCGTTGAGTGCATTGATGAACCGATAGAATTCAGGAGTGATGCGATAGAGCTCCACAGAATAGTCGTGCTCCATCTGAAATCCGCTTGGGCCGTTGTCATCGGCCTCCACGTTCAGATGTAGCGTGTACTCCTTGCCGCTGATGCCGGAGTCGTCGAAGAGACAGAGGTTGTCGAACCAATCTCCCGAGAAGCCGAAGAAGTCGTCGATGTCGGTCAGCGGATTGAGCAGAGGCTCGCTTTGAGCGTTGATTTTAGGGTAGCGGTAGACCGAGGCGATTCGCTCCGCGCTGACGGAGTCCCATTGTTGCTGCTCGGCGAGATAGAGGCTGTAGGAGGAATAGTCGTATTCCGTTGTTCCTTTGTAAGCTCTGATGATACCTTTGACATATTTGGAGCAGACGCGAACGGCATAGAAGTCGTGCGTGCCGGCGTTGTCGGAGAAGGTGGCCGCAAGCTGATCATAGTCGATGGTGCGCTCATAGTCGTTGTCGTACAGTCCTATGGTGCGAAGCGTCTTCAGTTCCACTTTCACGGGCTGAGGCAGTGTCACCTCAGCAGTGATGGGGGTGTAGTCGCCGAAGCTCACATGCAGACTCACTTTGTCGCCTGCCCGCTGAGTGCCTTTGATGAGATAGATACCCTTACCTTTCTTCTCCACCGGGCATGGCTTGCCGTTGATGTTGTAGCTGATTTGTGCCTCGTTGACGGGTTCGATGGTGTGGTTGCCTTGTCGGGTAACAGGCACGCTTGTGCTGACCCACATCCTTGTGGAGTCGCCTGCGGTCGGGAAGCAGTAGACCACCAGCTTGCCTTTGTTGTCGAAGCCGTCAAGGCTCACACTGTCCTTGCAGCTGTTGAGTAAGAGCATCAGCAGGAGCAAGAGTGACATCCAGCCTTGCTCTTTGATGAGATGCGTCATGGATTCTATATGTTTCATTGCTTGAAGATTCAGAATTTCATTGTGTAGCTGAATGACGGCAGAATGGGGAGATAAGCGTGGTTGTGCAGTCTCACGGGGCCGTTTTGTGGGTCGCTGACATCGACCCACAATGAGTTGAGATGGCAGTAAACGTTATAAAGACTCAGATTCCAGATGTGCTCATGCCCGTTCTTTGAGGTGTGATGGAAGTCAAATCCCAGGTCGAGTCGGTGATAGGCCGGAAGCTTGTAGTTGTTGGGCCGCTCAAACACTTTGGTGTTCTCCCAAATGTAGGAATAGTTCCATTGCGGTTGACTGTTAGGATAGACAGAGGGTAGCGTCGGAGTGGCTATGTACTGAGTGGGCACTGTGATGCGGTTGCCGGTGTGAAAGCTCCAGGCGGCGAAAGCAGACACTTTGCCACTGATAATCCATCGGGCACTGAGATTGACCTTGTGACGGTTGTCGAATTTGTCGTAGTACCATTCGGGATAGAAATCCTTGAAATAGCGCTTGGTCCAGGAAAGTGTGTAGGAGCCGCTCAGGGCTATGCGCCGGGTCTTATAGTCGGCGTCAACTTCTAAGCCATAGTAGAGTCCTTTGCCCTCTATTACAACCTGATCCCATTTGTCGGCCGGTGGCTCCAGTCCTATCCAGCTGGCATACTGGAGAAGATGACGGTTGCGCTTATAGTAGCCTTCTACCGACAGGAAGAAGCGGGCTGATGGCTGCGTGTAGATGCCGGCGGCCAGTTGCCATGAGCGCATGGGATGAAGTCGCTTTGTGGTGGGTACCCAGTAGTCGGTGGGCAGATCAAGGTAAGAGTTGGATATCTTGTGCACGTACTGGGTCATGGAGGTGAGTGAAGCTTTCAGTGAAACGTTGGGACTGGCCTGATACTTCAGTGCGCAGCGTGGATCGAGCGCGCTGAAGGTCTTGCTGCCGATGTTGAACAGCGTGACATTGAGTCCGGCATCTACCGACCAGCTCTCGCTCAGCCGCATCTCGTCTTCGGCGTAGAGGGTCCATTCGTGTGAACTGTGGCGATTGCCGCTGTTGGAGTGGATGGAGTCAAGGTGGACGCCGTCGCCAGTGAAGGTGAGGGTGTTGAAGGTTTGCGGCTTGAAGATGTGGAAAGTGTAGTCGGTGCCGAAGCGCAGGTGATGGCGGGGGACAGGACGGAAGTCGAAAGCTGTGCGGTAGCCGATGTCGTTGATGACCGACCGATAACTTCTCACCATGTGCGACACTGAGCTGAGCTGATCGTCGTCGGTGTAGGAACGGTCGTCCTCATAGTTGCGGAATTTGGCCACGTTGTGAGTATAGACGGCAGTGAAGTTGGCAAAGAGCTGAGGTGAGAATTGGCAGCTCCAGTTGAGCGCTGCATTGAGGTTGCCCCATATGATATTCTCCTTAGAATCCTCTTTGTCGTAGGTGTTGGTGAAGTCGTCGGTGTATTTGTTGTGCATGTCGAGCTTGTCGATGCCTGAATAGAGACTCAATGACAGTTGAGAGCGGTCGTTGAACCGGTGGGTGACCTTTGCGTTCAAGTCGTGGAAGAAGTAGCTCAGTTGCATCTGTTCATCCTTATGGTTACGATTATAAAGCCAGAAGATTGGGCGCGTGATGAGGTCGAGCCAAGAGCGGCGTAATCCGATGTTATAGCTGGTGCGGCCTTTGCTCAGTGGACCTTCGAAATGGAGCGAACCGTCCATCAGTCCTATGCGCACACTGCCATGGCTGTGGAAGAAGTCACCATCGTTGGCGCGTACGTCGACAACACTTGAAAGCCGGCCTCCATAGCGAGCCGGAAACCCGCTTTTATAGAAATCGACGTTCTTCACCATGTCGGCATTGAACGAGGAGAAGAGACCCATGGAGTGGTTGGTCTGATAGAGGGGTGTGCCGTCGATGAGGAACAGGTTCTCGTCGCTGTTTCCGCCGTGAACATAAAGGCCACTTGCCAGTTCGAGACCTTCGGTGACACCACTGGCTCGCTGAAGTGTCTTCACTACGTCTGGCGACGAGAAAAGCGAGAATTCGGTCTTGATGTCGTGCTGTGAGTAAGAGCGCTTGCCGGTCTGTGTGTTCAGAAGGGGCGAGTTGAGATCACCGTTTACTGTAACTTCGGGCAGACTGTTGTTCTCGTTGAGCACGATGTCCTGATGACGGTCGGCCTGAAGCTTGAGCTTCTCTATGCGGTCGGCAAAACCAAGATAGCTGTATCGTAATAGATGCACACCCTCAGGCAACGTGATGGAGAAGTAACCGTACTCGTTGGTGATGGTGCCCACCTTGCTTGTAGCATCCCAAATAGTGGCGTTGACGAGCGTCTCGCCTGCTGCATCCCTCACATAGCCACTCACGGTGTAGCGTCGGTGAAAGGAGACAGAAGGCGGAGCCGGTGCGGCTTTTGTCTTCTCGGTCGTACGTACGCCTGGCGGGACCTCTCGTGTAAGGATAATGTAGTGGGCCTTCTGCTTGTAGCTGATTCCTGTTGAGTGGAAGAGATTCTGAAGAGCCTTGTCAAGAGACATAGTCGTCAGCGATGCGCCCTTGTAAGGCTGGTCTACGTTGAGTGAGGCATCATAGACGAAGTCAACATGGAAACGCTTGTGGAGCATCTGCATCTCGGATTTCAGCGTGGAATGCCCCGGAGCAGCTACTGCTGAGACGCTTTGGCAGATCATTAAGAAAAGTATCAATAGCTTTCTCATTCTTCTTTCTTCTTGGATTAAGCGTCAGAAGTTCCATCCGAAACTCACGTAGGGAGCCAACAGCAGGTCACCTCGGTCGACCTCGTTGCTTGGGGTGAGCCATGTTTTTGTGATGTTCATCATGGGAGTTACTCCGCACCGGAGCTGAAAGCCCCGTTTAGACACGTAGCGGTAACCGATGTCGGCAAGCAGCAGTGCCCGGAACAAGTAGGTGGTGCTTGTGCTTATATTGTAGGTGTCTTGGGTGATATCGGTCGCCGTGGGGGCGACGGTGAGGTGTTTCTGGCGAATAAGCATGGGCTTGAGTCCCAATCCTAACTCCAATCGTGATTTTCTTCTACCGATAAGCAGGTTGACGTCTACAGGAGCTGAGTAGTAGGTGTTGCTCTGTGTCAGTCCAAAAGTGTTGTCGCTCTCGTAGCCGATGGCCAATCCTGCACGATAGCCCCAATGGCTGTTCGTCTTGAATCGGGAATCCCAGTTGACTCCTACAAAGTTGGATGCACCACCTATCTCAAGATAGATGCTGTGGACAGGCATCACGTAAGTTGCTTTGAGTGTGTCTCCCGGTGTCTGAGCCTGAATGGATAAGGCAAAGAGCCACATGGTGACAATCGCTGGATACTGTTTGCGAATTTTCATTTCTGTTGTCCTATTTATTATGCTTTCTGTATCCATGACGTAACAGTATCGGAATCCCCCCATGAGAATCAAATTTTTTTTTCGCACAGGATATTCCTTGTGGATTCGTTAATCGCTATCCAAGCATAGTGCGCCCGCGGAACATGAAGCAAGAACGATTACTGCTGTCAAGTCTGACATGAAGTTCGTTTGCTTAGGTCAGCTGACTCTGCTGATGAGCCGGTGGCGGACGTTTTATCTTCATGGGATGTTCGTTTGGACCCTCCGGCCCTCTGCGATAGATAACGGTGGATACACCACCCCCGGCCTGCCTCGGTAGCTTGCATAACTGTGTAATGGCAAAGTCCAACCCCTTCGGATAGCGAGCTGACCACACCTCCTGAAGGGTCCTTTGGGGGACGACGAATGATCCAATGCAGGGACGGTGTTGAGGGG
>ONMG01000236.1 GCA_900318855.1 uncultured Prevotella sp. | reverse complement strand
TTCAGATGTTTCAGGTTTCGACAAGGCAATGAGCGAATCAAGGGCCATGCTTAGCTCATGTTCATAGATGGAATGGCTGGGCTCATATCCGATGTAGTTGGTACGCTCCACCCAAAACTTGCTCTTTGTCTGATAGTAAATCTTTTTCAGCCACAAAGGCAAATGCTCGGCATGAATGGACGTGAGCAACCTATAGGCTTGTATGTTGTCACCAGTCGACACGGAGATAGCAGCAATATCGCACTGAGCCAACACGATGTAGTCAGCGCGCTTCAATTGCTTGGCATAGCTGAGACACCGGTAGGCATAAACAAGTGCGGAATCAGCTCTGTAACTTTGATAAGCCTGATAAATTTGCCGACAGATTTCGAATCTGGCATCCGGCCCTTCATGTCCGGCAAGCAGTTGTTTCCGATTTGCAATTTGCTGCCGGTATTCCGCTTCATATCTGCCTGACTGCGCCAGACTCCTATCCAGTTGGTCAATCCACCACGAAATGTCGGCTTCTGAAGCGAAGGACGGCCGTATCAGAATAAGGAGGAAGACCAGCAATAAAGGCAGGCGCTTATCTTTGAAGACAACAAACATTTCAGCAATCAGTTATTAACTCAAGAGCAAAGATACGAACTTAATTCTGATAATTCAAATATTGCCTCGTAAATTGTGCAGAATTCAAAACTTCGGGCATAAAAGAGAAAGAGGGCAAACGAAACGGCCGGCAGGCCCGCGGCCACGGTCCTGGGCTACAGAGGGTCGACGTCGTAGTAGACTTGCAGCGAGGCGTAGCGCTTGTCACTGAGCAGACTGTGCTCAGCAGCCTTAAGACTATTGCGCACACGCGTCGCATCAAGGCCGTTCTCGAGTTTGAGCACTATCTTCCGTATGCACATGTTCTTCACACGAGCCACTGCAGGCTTGTCGGGCCCAAGCACCCTGTCGCCGAAAATCTGGCGGAGCCGGCTGCCCAGCTCTACGGCTGCCGTGTCGGCAATGTCATCGCGATGATGGCGGAGGTAGACATAGATGAGATGATAGAAGGGGGGATAGTGGAAGTTTCGCCGCTCCTCCATCAACGAGCGGAAGAAGCCATCGTAGTCGTGGGTCACCACCTCATGAATCACGGACAGGTCAGCGCTCTTGGTCTGGAGCATCACCAAGCCGCGTCCCCCCTTGCGGCCGGCACGCCCACTCACCTGAGCCATCATGGTGAAGGCATGTTCATAGGCACGGAAATCAGGATAGTTGAGCATGGAGTCGGCATTCAGAATGCCCACTACGCTAACGCCTCCGAAGTCAAGTCCCTTGCTCACCATCTGAGTGCCTATAAGCACATTGGTTCGCCCTGCCGAGAAGTCGTCGATGATGCGGCTGTAGGCATTGCGCGAGCGCGTGGTATCAAGGTCCATACGGGCTATGCGGGCCTCTGGGAAAATATCACGCAGCCGGCTCTCCACATTCTCTGTACCGAAGCCGCGCGTAATAAGCTCCTCACTGCCGCAACAAGGACAGACCTTAGGCAGCGGGTAGCTGTAACCACAATAATGACAAGTGAGCTGGTTGAGACGTTTGTGAAGGGTGAGCGTGACGTCGCAGTGGGTACACTTGGGCACCCAGCCACACACCTTGCATTCCACCATGGGCGCAAATCCCCGACGGTTCTGGAAAAGGATGACCTGGCGGCCCGACGTGAGTGCCTGGCGCACAGCAGCCAACAGGTCGGGCGAAAAGGGACCGTTCATCATCTTGCGCCGCTGCAAATCCTTCACATCCACGATGCGCACCTCGGGCAACTCTATACCGGCATAGCGGGTGGACAACGTCACGAGTCCATATTTACCATGAAGGGCATTATAATAGCTCTCGGCCGACGGAGTAGCAGTGCCTAACAGCACTTTGCACCCGTCATACATGCGGGCCAACATAATGGCGGCACTGCGGGCATGATAGCGTGGAGCTGGGTCCTGCTGCTTGAAACTGGTCTCATGCTCCTCGTCGATGATAACTAAGCCCAACCTTTGGAAGGGGAGGAAAACGGCGCTGCGCGCTCCCAATATCACTTCAAATGGTTGGTCGGAGAGCTGCTTCTGCCATATCTCCACACGTTCGGCATCGCTGTAGCGACTATGATAGATGCCGAGCCGATGACCGAAGACACGTTTCAGACGTGAGGTTATCTGCACAGTGAGAGCTATCTCCGGTAACAGATAGAGCACCTGGCGGCGCTCACGAAGCGTCTTCTCGATGAGATGAATATAAATCTCAGTCTTTCCACTCGATGTGACGCCGTGGAGAAGCACCACATTCTTATGCATCATTTGCTGAAGCAACTGTTTGTAAGCTGCGCCTTGCGCTGCACTCAGCGGATGGGGGGCCACGGTGCCGTTGCCGGCAGCGGTTCCGATGCGCCCCACCTCTTTCTCATAGACCGTGAGGAAGCCCCGGTCGCACAATGCCTTTATGATGGCCACGTTGCAGTGGGTTTCATTGAGCAGCTCCTCGCGGGTGACTTCGGCAATGGGGGCAGAATTACCGTTTTCATCGAGCGTAGCCCAATGAGATAACGAAAGGAACACTGAGAATACCTGCAACTGCTTTTGCGCCCTGCGCAGCACGTCGAGCATGAGATGGAGGCTTCGGGCGTTCCTGCAGCTGGCAGGCAGCCCCACGTAGGTCTCCCGGCGGGGCTTATAGACTTCTTCCAGCTTCAGACCGGCGGGAAGGGCGGCCTTGTAGACATCCCCCAAAGGCGACATGTAATAGGAGCTTATCCACTGCCACAGCCGCAGTTGCTCTGGCAGCAACACTGGTTTGCTGTCGAGTACACCAATCACCTCCTTGACCTCGAAGTCGGGTTTTTGCTCGTGCCATTCCACAAAAATGCCCGTATAAGTCTTTGTCCGGCCCAAAGGCACAGTGACACGCATACCGGCCTGCAATCCCACTGCCAGAGTGTCGGCTATGGAATAGGTAAACAAGGTGTCGAGAGGGAGCGGGAGTATGACGTCAATATAGCGCAAGGCAGGAAGATGATGAAAGTTGGGGCGATAAGCCAACACGAGTGAGGAATTCTCCAACCTTACCCTGCACGCACATGGTGTGAGCGCAAGTAGTTAAATAATCCCCCACTCTTGGACAGAATAGCAATTAAAAGTAGTAAGCCAGACCTAACTGCACAGCATTGCTCTTAGCATGGAAGACACTCTTGGAGATGCTTGTCGCCGTGGCGTTACCCGTGTTGCCGCAACCGATGTTATAGTTGAGGTTGATTTGCAAATGACTGGCCAGCATGAGGCCTCCACCGACATTGATGCTCAGGTAAGTGTTCTTCCACTTCCAGTCGATGTTATCAATGTCGCTCGACATATCGAAGGCAAACTGCGGACCGGCGAAGAAGAATACACTGGCGGCATCGCCGATGCCGAATCCATAACGCAAGTTGACAGGAATAGCCAGCTGCTTCTGCTTGAGCGTTTCCTCTGTCTGCATAATCTGTTCACTACCTTCTTCCACATTGACTTTCGCCGACACTTGGTTATAGAGGAGCGAGCCGTCAAGACTCAACCCCGTGAGGGGCAGTCCAATCTTCACTGTGGGACCGATATAGAACCCCGTCTGGTTATCACTATTCACATCATCACCGCTAAAGGAGAAGCTGGCCAGGTTGAGACCACCCTTAACACCAAACTTCACCTGAGCGGATGTGGGAACCGAAACAAGAAGCGCTGCCAACAGAAGGCAGGCTGTAATCATCTTTCTCATAACTGTTGGATATAATGGAAATATTAGTGCCGCTGACGACGCACTGTGACTCTGGCCGACGAATTGGAGGCGGGTGCCTCGTTAGATGTCTTCCTGCTGCGACCGAAGGATGCAGTTCTCGAGCGACGGGTTTTCGTCTTCTTCACCTTCAGGCCCTTCTTGTCGAGCTTGGCAATACTGTCGAGCGAGTCCTTGGCGGCCTTGTCGCCCCACATATTACTCTCGAAGTCTTTGATTTCAGCTTCAATGCGCTTCTGCTCTTTGGTCATGGCCGAGTCAGTAGTACAATACTGAGCGAGGGTTCTACCGAGCATATTCGTGGACTTGTAAATCTTGCCACGGTCCATGTTCTTGGTAAAATAATCATCCATACTCATGGTGGCAGCATTGTTGAGGTTGCTCGTCATGATGGTCTGCTTGGCCAGGAAGGGTGCCAGGTCCTGATATCTCACCCAAAAAAGCGGATACGAGGTAGCCCCGTCGCCGAAGTCGTCCTCACGTTTCATAACGGGACAGAGCGCGAGCACCTGGGTGTGGAAGGTTGATGTGGCCTGATCGTAGTAGGCACACTCCTTGATGTAATAAGAAGTGACTTCCTTCGACGGGATATCACTGTCGTCGATACGCGTGCCACGGTCAGTCTTCTCGTAGTATATATGATAGTTGTCGAGGAAAGCCTTGGGCTTGAGGCGTGAGGTGTCGTTGAAGAGCTCATTACCATCAAGCCGATACTCATAGACGGGAATCTGGCGGAGCATGAAGAGCTTGAAGATGTAGGTGAAAAGATTCATCTGATTGCCCACAGGCTCGACAGGGTAATAGAGTCCGGCATTGGCATCCTGAGTGAGGTCTATCTGACGGTAGATGTCACGGCGCCACACCACATCTTCAGGCATGGGAGCCGATGTGGGGAAGGATATCTGGGCTCTCACGGTGAGCGCCCCGGCATTGCGCGACGCGGCAGCCTGCTGCTCGGCCCGGCGACGTGCCGGCTGGGCTGTGGTTGAGAGCGCCACAGCTAAAAAGAAAATAAAGAAAAGAGATATGCGGTTCATGTTGCTTACTGTTTACTATTTCACTATGACTTCCATCGAACCGGGCAAAGTGCGCGAGAGTCCGTCGGGACCCACGGCCCTGATATGGTTGATATAGAAGCGACGATTGCGCGAGAGCCTGCGGAACTGGTCGCGCTGGCGGTCGGAGAAGTTGGCTCCATTGGAGGCCATCGGTACGGCATTGCCCATATTGTCGAAGAATACGGTTTCGAAGCTTTCCACACGGAACTGGATGTCGAGCAGTCCGTCATCAATGGCTGCCTTGATGCCAGGTGCCCCCATGAGCGAGGCTTTGGAAAGACCTCCGTTCCTGAAGCGGTTGGTTCCAATCTGAATGTAAGCTGTCGGATCGGGCAGCTTGCGCACATGGAAGGTGAACTTGCCCATCTGACGCACGCGTCCATTGTCATTGGCGGCGACATTGATAGTGACATCCTTGCCGACAGCTGACGGACGGGCGATGTAGCGGCCCATACCGACGGAGCGGAAACTGCCGCCCGACATGGAGGCGCTGACCGAACTGAGCGGGACACCGGGGATGCTAACACTGATGGGATTCTCATAACCGGCATAGAGCACGTTCATCAAGTCGGCACTCACGGTGGCACTGGGAGCCACGACCGTGTACTTCTGGGTGAAGTTGCGGCGGATAACCTCGCCCCGACCGTCACGCATGGTAATATAGCCGCCAAAGGAATGCTCGCCCACTCCACCGGCCGTAAAGCGGTAGACGCCGCCATTAATCAGGCGCCCGCCCACATAAATCTCGGGACGCTGAGTGGTGTCGACAGCAGCCATGACAATCTGTGCATTGAACTGATCACCGCTGATGACGGTGCGCGACTCCGGAATGACAAAAGCCTCGAGCTTGTTGACCCGGATGTCCTTAAGACCAATATTGGAAACCAAGGAATGGAGAACTTCGCCCTCGGCGTAGCGCACATCGTTCTGAAGCTTGGAAAGCAGAGTGACGGCAGCCGCCACGGGCATATTCTCGAACATGTACTCCTGCCAGTTCTTTCCCAGCGTGCCGGCCTTGTGAGGTATGGCTGTAGTGAGGTTAGAGGCTATGATGCGCCGCTGGTCGGGGTCGCTGACGAAGGTGAGGATGCGCTCCCGATAAGAATTGATGGCACGAAAGAGGGCACCGCCCTTACCCGTGAGAGGAGCGAGCATCACTGAGCCTGCCGCCTCAAGATTGTCGGTGTTCTCAATATTGCGCACATCACCGTCGGGACCGTCGGCTTCCTTAACAATGGCCACCTTGAGCGCCTGCGCGAAGTTGTAGAGCGAATCGCTCATATCGCGCACCTGCGTTGCCTTCTCGAACCACTCGCGCACCTTCTCCGGATTGGTCTTCATCTGCGACGCGAAATCGCTGTAGAGCGCCTCATTCTCTTTCGACGCATTGGCCGTGGTGCGGTTGAGGCTCTCTTCCACGATGGAGAAGCCATTGAGCACCTCGGTCGAGATGTTAAGGGCAAGCATGGCCATGAGGACGATGTACATGAGGTTGATCATCTTCTGGCGCGGGGTGACAGGTCTTTTCTTTATTGCCATTTGTCGTATCGTGTTTTACCTGTCAAAGTTGTCCGGGCTGGATGCCCTGGCCCTGTTGCGCTGAGGGGGCTGCGGCACGCATGTTCACCGTCATGGCCTCTATCATGCGCGAGTAAATCTGGTTGAGCTGGTCGATTTGCTGTGCCATGAGCATACTGCTGGCATTAATCTTGTCGATGGTTCCAATCTGCTGACTGGCACCCTTGAGCTGCAACTCATACACCTTGCTGATACCGGTCAGCACGCGGTTGAGATTCTCCATCTCTTCACTGTCGCGCGTGAGACGGGTGCTCTGCTCATTGACCTTCTTGAGCGTCTCGACCAATTCCTTGAGCTGGTCAACATAGTTCGACTGAGCTTCATTGAGGGCTTCGGCCTCTTCAGTGCTCATTTGGGGCACGAAGTTGGGCTGGACAGGTGCCGAAACTCCCTCTACCGCACCAGCACCAGGCTGCACCTCCACACCATCAGCTGTCGCCGACATACCGGCCGAGCCTACTCCAGTGTCGGTCATAGTGGGTACACCCGGCTGCACGGCCACTCCACCGGCCGGAGCTGCGACGGCAGGCCTGCCCGCTACGGAAGCACCATGCTGAAGAATCTCTTCCACCTCAGCATCGGAGGCTCCAGCTTCCTTGGCCGCTGCAGCTTCCTCACGGTTGCTGTAAGTGACGGTGCCATTGGCTAGATACTCCTCAGTGACGCGAGTGGGAATCTCACGGCCATCGGCTGTCTTGTCGAAGGGACGGTCGAAGGCAGAGATGAAGAACACGAGCACCTCGGTACCCATACCGATGAAGATAGCAAGATTGGCGCCCGGAAGGTGGGTGAGCTTGAAGAGAGCTCCGAGTATCACCACAGAGGCGCCCCAACTGTAAGCGTAGTTCAGGAACGTCTGACCCTGAACCGTGTCCATCCACTTCTGCAGACGGTACACCAGATTATATTTACTGTAGACTGACATGATTTATCGCTTGTTCTTTTTCTGTTTACCACTGGTTGTACTGGCAAGACTCCTCACACAGCGGAAGCCAATGTAGGAGCGGGGCTGGTTCTCATACTCCCAGGAGCGCCACGCACTGCGGATGTAGCTCTCGGGGTCCTTCCACGAGCCGCCTCGGACGCTTTTCTTCTTGAGCTTGTAGGGGTCTTCCTTAGCGGCATTGTAGGAGAGCTGCGGATTGAGGTCGTTCATGGCCTCCACTCCCGACTCCGTGTAGACGGTGCTGGTCCACTCAGCCACATTGCCAGCCATATCGTAGAGCCCGTTGGTATTGGCCGAATAGATGCCCACCTTGCTGGTGATGAGGTTGCCATCCTCGGTGTAGTTACCCCGGTCGGGCTTGAAGTTGGCATAGAAACATCCCTGACCGTTCTTCACGCTGGGGTTCTCCCAAGGGAACTCATTGCCGTCCTTACCGCGGGCTGCATACTCCCACTCTGCCTCTGTGGGCAGACGATAGCGCTGGATAAATCGGGCTTCGCCACCAAGACCACGCAGCAGATAGTCCGTGCGCCAGGCACAGAAGGCGTTGGCCTGCTCCCAGGTGACACCCACCACAGGGTAGTCGTTATAGGCGGGATTACTGAAATAGTTGCGCAGGTAAACCTCGTTGTCGGAGTTCTGAAAATCGTTCACCCAGCACGTGGTGTCGGGATATACATTCACGATGTAGGTGTTGAGGAAGTCCCACGGACCGCTCAGCGGACGGTTGATGGTCTGGCGCACGATACGGCCCTCATCGTCGATGTAGGCTGTGTCCTTCGATATCATCACCTGTTCATTGGGGTCGACATTGACATCGGTGTTGAGATTGCGCTCCTCGGGATTGAGCCGATTGCGGCGTAAGGCTGCGCGCGTATAGTCGTAGACCTCGTAACGGTAATTGAGCTGCTTGTAATCGAGCAGTTTCTCACCGGTCACGGGGTTGGTGACATAGAGGCTCTCAATGGCACGCTGCTCGTCCTCGTTGGGCTTGCGCGGCAGAGGCTTCTTCCAGTTGATATGGGGAGTCACAGGGTCACCATGCTTATCCTCGGTTATCATGTAGGTTTCGTCGCCACCGTAGTTGGGGTCAGCGAGCCTCGTGCGGAGGATACTGTCGCGCACGTAGTAGACAAACTGCTTGTATTGCGAATTGGTGATTTCAGTCTGGTCCATCCAGAAGCCGTCGACGGAAATGTCCTTTTGGGGGACGTTCTTCCCCCACAAACTGTCTTCCTTAATGCGGCCCATATGCAGAAATCCACGGCCTATCTTGACCATGCCGTAGGGGCTGGGTTCGGTGAATCCTTTGCCACCCACGCCTACGAGCTCTCCGCCCCGGCCGCTCACGGAGGCTGAGCGCGAACTAAAGCAACTGCTCAGCGCCAACAGCAGGGCTAAGGCTGGTAAAACGATGAAAATTCTCTTCATTTATATATACTCTATAGAATTCTTACACTCTTGTGCAGGTTGCGCCCGCGCTTGACGAGATTAATGTCAATCTGATAACCGATGTAGAGCTCATGACTGCCATTGCCAGGGTTGATGGCCGAGGTGTAGGCTTCGTAACTATAACCGAGCATGACGCCATGGAAACTGCCACCGACCAGCACTGTCACGGAATTGGTGGGACTGTAGCTTGCGCCGAGGTACATGGTCTTCTTCTCATTGGTATAGACCAAGCGCCCCGTCACATCGCCCCGCCAGGCCACGCCGTCAGTGCGGAGAAGCACCGATGACTTCACTGATAGAAACGGATTCCTTAACTTAATATTGTATCCTCCAGTGAAATAATAGGTAGGGTCGATCTTGAGCTCGTTCTTCTCGCCGAGGTCAATGGTAGGGCCGTTAAGATGCTGGCCCGATAATCCGACATACCACGGGCCATGGGTGTAGTAGAGACCCGCACTGAGGTCGATGCCGTTGCCATTGACCTGAGACGTACTGAAAGCGGGGTCGCTGGCATCCTCGACATCGAGCTTGGAGCCATCAAAGGTCTCGCTGAGTATGCCGGCCTGCACACCGATGCTGAGCACACCGCCGAACAGGCGGGGCTTGGCGGCATACTGCACTTCAAGGCGCTTATGGGTGAAAAGGCCTATCTTGTCGTTCATAAACTGAATCCCCGCACCATGATAAGACTTCAGGGCATAGAATGGCATGTCGGCGGCAGCATACATTGTCTGGGGATTACGCTTAAAACCGGCCAAATCCATAGCGTAGGCCGCAGTGATATTAATTTTCGACTGCTTGCCCACTGAAGCAGCATTGAACGACGGCTCCATGTCGAAATAATGACTGAAGCTGACGTCATACTGGGCGCGCGCCATAGTGATAGCTGTGCACCACAGGAAGCAGAGGACAAGTATGCGATTAATCACGATGATATAACGAGCAGAGCACCGATTTATTATCTTGAGACCTAAAGATTAACGGTTCACCAGCGAAGAATCCCGCTGAGACAGTAAATCCCCGCCAGTACTTTATACTGACGGGGATCCACCTTTTCACGTAAAGAGAATCAAGCCCGCTGGGAGCCACTCTCTTTCTATTCCTATTCTTCAATATTCGTCTTCATTCCACAGGAAATCATCTTTTGACGGATAGTCGGGCCATAGGTCCTCAATACTGTCGTACACATCTCCTTCATCTTCTATCTCCTGCAAATTCTCAAGCACCTCAGCAGGGGCACCCGAACGGACGGCATAATCAATGAGCTCATCCTTCGTTGCTGGCCAAGGCGCATCTTCAAGCTTTGAAGCCAATTCCAGTGTCCAATACATAGTCCTAAACCTTTACATTTCAATATGGGTGCAAAAGTACTACTAATTTTCTTATCTGCAAGTCTTTGGCCAACTTTTTTCAGGAGTACCCTCAACAAAGTTTAAATTGCGGGCCAATACGAAGAAATAGTCGGAGAGCCGATTGAGATAAACGGCAATAACCGGGCATACTGAGGCTTGGGCCGCAAGGGCCACAACGCGCCGCTCGGCTCGCCGGCAAATGGTCCGGCAGACATGGGCCTGGGCTGCCGCAACTGTGCCACCGGGCAGAATAAAGCTGTGAAGAGGGGGGAGCTGGGCCGACAACTGGTCGATGTGATCCTCGACAGTTCCTACTGGCAATTCTATCTGAGGGCAGGTGGCATCGGCCAGATTGCATCCCAAGCGGAACAGTTCAGATTGCACTTCCTGAAGAAAGTCAACCTCCGACCAGGCCGCAAGCAAACCTACGGCGGAATTCAGTTCGTCAACGGTGCCATAGGCTTCCACCCGAGCATCCGACTTGCTAACTCTCTGGCCACCAACGAGCGAGGTGATGCCGCCATCGCCCCTGCGGGTATATATCTTGCTTTTGGATTCAGAAGTTGATGACATAATGATTCTTGGTCATTTTGAGGTCGAAGAAGACGAGTCCACACAGATAAAGGTCGAAGCTCACACCGGTACGCCCGTCAGCACAAAGCTTCTGCCAAAGCTGACGGCAGCGCTTGTCGGCATGGATACCTACAACGATGAGTAGCGAACCGGGCTTGGCCTGTGAAAGCATGCACTCTACAATGACGGAACCGATGTCGGCTGCCCGACAAACATAGATTACGGGGGCCTCAGATGCCGGTGGCAATTGCGAACCCACTTTTATATAATGAGTGGAAGCACATCCAGCAATAAAGCACTCTTCACAAGCTCCGTCGGTGACAGCTGCATCCAGTACGGCGACCGGTCTGACATAGTTGGCAAGACGGAAGAACAAGAGACACAGCTTACGGGCATCATGCCCTATATGCGGATGCATAGCCCGAAAGTCGGAATAAAAATAATAGGGATGATGCTCATTGATGACATCGCGATCGAGCGAATAGGCCCACGGCGACTGTATTCCGAAGCCTTTGCTTCGGAATATTCGCGTCAATGCCGCCCACCTGCTCTTCAGCGCTAACGACACCACAGCCTACATCAGCGAATTGCGATACCACTCATAGAGACGCTTCACGCCGTCCTCAATCTCCACTTTGTGATGCCAGCCCAGGCGATGCAGTTTCTCTACATCAATCAGCTTACGTGGAGTACCGTTGGGCTTGGTCTTATCCCAAACGATCTCACCCTCGAAGCCGACCGTCTGCTCCACCAGTCCGGCGAGCTCCTTAATGGTGAGCTCTTTGCCTGTTCCGACATTGATGTGACAGTTACGAATTTCACCAAGTGAAGGAATGGCGCCTCCACGTCCTTCAGAGTTGTTGCGATTAACTTCGCCGTCGGTCTTGACACCGTAGAACACCGAAGAGTATTTTTCTATACCGATGATGTCGCTGAAGTTGACATTGAGAAGCACATGCACGCTGGCATCAGCCATATCTTCGCTCCAAAGGAATTCGCGAAGGGGTGAGCCGTCACCCCAAAGGGTCACCTTATTGTTCTCTATACCGTAGAAGGCGAGTGCCTTTAAGATACGCTCTTTTGCACTGTTGCCGTCAACATTCTCGGCTCCTATCACCTCGGCCAACTTCGCCGGCGGGTTGACAGGACGTTTATTCATGTCGACGCATATGGCATCCCAAGCATCATCATGAATGAGCTTGGCAAGGTAGACCTTGCGCATCATGGCAGGCATGACATGAGAATTCTCGAGGTGGAAGTTATCGTTGGGCCCATAAAGATTTGTGGGCATGACAGCAATATAATTGGTACCATATTGCAGATTATAGCTCTCACACATCTTGAGCCCGGCAATCTTTGCAATGGCGTACTCCTCATTCGTATATTCCAACGGGGAAGTAAGCAGGGCGTCCTCCTTCATCGGCTGAGGCGCATTCTTCGGATAGATACAAGTGGAACCAAGGAATAGCAACTTCTCCACATGGTGCTTGTAGGCTTGCTCTATAACATTGCACTGAATCTTCATGTTCTGCATGATGAAGTCAGCACGGTAGAGCGAATTAGCCATGATACCACCAACGAAAGCAGCAGCAAGTACCACTGCATCAGGCTGCTCCTCATCGAAGAAAGCTTTTACTGCCTGCTGGTTGGTAAGGTCGAGTTCGCTATGCGTACGACCTACAAGATTATGATATCCACGGTTCCACAGGTTGTTCCAAATGGCAGAGCCTACAAGCCCATGATGACCGGCTACGTATATTTTAGAGTCCTTATTCATAACTGTAAGCCTACTGCCGCTTATCGATATCGGACAGTAGGCGAAGATATAGAATCAATGTTGAATGTACTTATTACTAAAAGAGTCACTGAAGCAGGATGGTTTACTCGGGCATCTGTGCCTTAAGATACAGCTTCTTAACGAAGCGCATGTCATGCTTTATCATCAGTCGGACAAGTTCTTCGAAGCTGGTCTTACGCGGGTTCCAACCTAACTGTTTCTTGGCTTTCGATGGATCGCCAAGCAACTGCTCCACCTCAGCAGGACGGAAATACTTGGGGTCAACTTCCACCAGCACCCTACCGGTCTTAACGTCAACACCCTTCTCTTCTACTCCCTCACCTTGCCATTCGAGCTCGATGCCCACCTCACGGAAGGCGAGCGTACAGAACTCCCGGACCGTATGCATCTCTCCTGTTGCAATAACGAAATCATCAGGAACGGGCTGCTGCAAGATGAGCCACATACATTCCACATAGTCCTTAGCATAACCCCAGTCACGACGCGCGCCAAGATTGCCAAGGTATAGTTTATCCTGATAACCCTGGGCTATACGACTGGCTGCAAGAGTTATCTTGCGCGTAACGAAATTCTCGCCACGACGCTCACTCTCATGATTGAAAAGGATTCCATTGCAGCAATACATCCCATAACTCTCACGATAGTTCTTCATAATCCAAAAACCATAAAGCTTGGCTACAGAGTAAGGACTACGGGGATAGAATGGTGTCGTCTCGCGCTGCGGAACCTCCTGAACCTTTCCAAAGAGCTCAGAAGTGGATGCCTGATAAATGCGACAAGTCTTGTCGAGTCCGCAAATACGCACAGCCTCCAATAAGCGGAGCACTCCTACAGCATCAGTATCAGCCGTATATTCGGGAACATCAAAACTTACTTTTACATGACTTTGTGCAGCAAGGTTATAAATCTCAGTAGGTTTTACTTCTGAAATCACCCTGATAAGCGACGACGAATCCGTCATATCAGCCCAATGGAGATTCACCAGGCGCTGCTTCTTCATATCCCGAACCCACTCATCAAGATAGAGATGTTCTATACGACCTGTATTGAAAGAAGAAGAACGACGCAACAGTCCGTGCACCTCATATCCCTTCTCAATCAAAAACTCAGCCAAGAAACTTCCATCCTGACCCGTAATTCCAGTGATTAATGCAACCTTTCTCATAAACTTATTTTGCGTTTGGATTTGTCATACAACATGCAAAGGTACGAAAAGAATAGCAAGAAAGTCAAGAAAAGCGGGATAAATAAACATAAGAATAAACTTTCCTGCTCCTTATCATCTCATAATCCCGG
>ONMG01000223.1 GCA_900318855.1 uncultured Prevotella sp. | reverse complement strand
TGCCGCGAGCGGGACTCGAACCCGCACAGCCATTACTGGCCAAGGGATTTTAAGTCCCTCGTGTCTACCAATTCCACCATTGCGGCAGGTGCCTAAAACAGTACTTCAGCGCCCTCTCCGCCTTTATGCAAACGGGGAGCCGAAACGACGTCTCTGCGTCTTATTCTTTGCAAAGATAGTACTTATTATTAGGACTGCAAACGAATTTACAGAATTTAATATAAAGCCCGCTCATTTAATGCCCACTCCATCACAGACTGTGCCCGAAGAGGTAATCAAGAGGATATTAAGAGAGCCTGGTCGCTATACTAAGTCCCATAAGACTTTCCCTTCCGATTGAGCATTTATCTGCAACCGGAAGGGAAATACATCAAGCGACAAGAAGGGCTTTCAGATAGAGATGCCTAAAGTGAAATAGAGGGTATTCCCATTTGGCAGCCCCAAACTCCTATAGTTGGTATGGTTGAAGCCTATAGCAGCACTTAGGCTATAATCACGATTATAATAGTGAGACCAAAGAAGTTCCGTACCATACTGAAAGAACTTTAAGTCGGGATTGCCTACTGTAGTTCTGGCAAGTACTCTTAGGTCGAGAGCTGGGCATCCAAAATAAGAGCGGGGATTACCTTTCCTGCCAAAGAGTGTGTAACCGAGTCCGCCTCCAAGAGCGAAAGATGCATTCTTATGCTCGCTCGTACCGTCTATATTATACCATGCAATGGCGGAACTCACCTCAGCCAACACAGACAGATCGCGAGTGGCCCGGAAGCCCAAGAGGGCTGCGTCCTCGTAAAGAGTAACACCATGCTGACGAAGATTAATCATTGACCGGAACTCATCATAACAGTTTGCACGGCCGTCTAACCTGTCGCTATGAGTAGAGTCATTCTTCTCGCTTGCCGATAGCGGAAGCAATGCGGCAAGGAGCAACAAAGTAAATACTATTCTTTTCATAATTAACTTATTGATCATTAGTTTCATCATCATCGCCTAACTTATTTTCGTTCCATAGTTTTGCACTTGCATAAGCTACAGATATAGCTTCTTTCAACAAAGACTTTGTATCATCGTCTATTTGAGCTGAATCAATAAGATTGACTACATTTTCGCTATATGTCTTGAACGCAGGATAGTCATTGATGTCATCAATATCATCGACATACTTGGCAATAACACACAAAAGATCAGCAACAGCAGGTTCTTTTTGCTTATAATATGCACAAAGTTCATCAAATGTTCGAAGAGTATCAGATTCCGCATTCTCTTCAAGATCCAGTAAATCAGCAGCTATCATAGCCGAATCTTTACACAAAGTTCCTGGTTCCAGATTCATAACTTGTTCAGTTGCTGTGCAAATCTCTTGGATCATCGGTATAGACATCTCACCACTACCAAAGTAAACATTTTCATCTCCGTGATTATGAATAACTTGAGCAATAACAGCATTATGATAGTAACCGACACTATCTTCTTTACTATTACCTGGGATTAATACAACACTGTCAGTAGGATGTTTTTTTAAATAGCAACTATCAGTAGAAATCGATGTTTTACATCTCACTTTTGATGGAGTCGTACCCTCCTGAGGTGTGCCATTACCATCATTAGGAGATTTGTCATCAGTAAACAAAATAGTAACTACACTGACCACAGAATTTTCCGCTGCTTTTGAGACAATAGTACCGAGATTACCTCCAAAAGCACCTTTAATTGCTCCTACGGCATCTGCCAAGGCAACTTGTTTAATATGCTTCCAAAGTTTTTTAAGCCACTTACCGATATTTTTTTGCTGTCCAACTTGATTAGCATGCTGGTAACGAATGCTGTCAATTCCCTGCTGTATTTCGAATAGGTTCTTTGGAGTATTGTCCAAATGGGTTGTCACTGTTTGAACTATCGGATCTTGTTCTCCAGCAACAAAATCATTGTTAGAACATGATGTGATGGCTACTAGCCCAATCACAAGAAAACACAATTTCTTCATACTCATTAAATTAAACGCTATTTCAAATACATTCTTAATATAATGGCTTCCAACCATCACTGCGGTAATTTCAGCCACTGAGAGAAGATAACGGCTATGGCTTTTAGTAGATTCTTGTGTTGTTCCGGCACAGAGAAGCTAAAGGCGTTGGCCTTAGAGCTCAATACATTCATGCAACTGTCATAAGACGGCGTAAGATTAGATTTCTAATTATTCTTCATATGCACAGGGTTTAGGGTTTCAATTGATGCTGCAAACATAATGAATTAATAGGAAACAACCAACAGCAAGCATTAAAATCCGAGAATAAATTAAATTGTTTTAACAACAAACATAGTATAGTTAACGGATATTACAAGCTGAATTCGGAGAAGTAATCAAGGAGATGATGGGGAATCCTCCCTTTACTAAGCACCCCACTCCAGAGCAGCTATAGCCACCGACATTTAGCGGACATCACGTAAAATCTAATGCTGGAGCCTGTATTGCCACGAACGCTCACGGGCGTTTTCAGGCCCCAACTATATCAGGGGGTATTAGAGGTTGCTGCGCTTCTTGCAGCAGCGACAGCCCCGAGGGGGCTGAAGCATCGGCAACCCCGATCAAGCGGCGACAGGAGTACAGATCGGGGATTAGAGGACTGCGGATGTAAAGGTCAAACATTTGTTAGACTTTTCGAGAACATATGTATGACTATCCGTCAAATGGTGGGTCACAGGATATTCCTTGTGGGTTAGTTAATCGCTATCCAAGCACAGTGCACCCGCGGAACATGAAGCAGAACGATTATTGCTCCTCTCAAGTCTGACATGAAGTTCGTATGCTTAGGTCGCTGACTCTGCTGATGAGCCGGTGGCGGACGGTTTATCTTCGGGGGATGACAAATGGTACAATGCAGGGACGGTGTTGAGGGGTCGACACTATGGGGCGTGTGGGGTGATAGTGGCGTCCTTGAGGGGTAAACGGCTGGGGTGACCATATGGTAATCCTATAGAAAAAGCTTGTTCACTAAGCAGCGAATGACAAAAAGCTACGTAGCGGACAATCGTTTGCCAGGCTGCAAAATCAAGTGATAAGTCACCACCACCCAAAGTCAGCATAAATAAATCAGCATGTACTGATAATCAAGATAGGCTTTTGATGGATATTAAAAAGTGACAAAGTCAAGAAATAAGAGTCTGAGGCTTGAGGCTGACTGACTTTGAGCCTTATATTCTACAGTAGATTGCCCCGGCTGACCATTACTCTATATATTATATTGTGTTGACTGTTAGGATATCCAACCACACGCCGCAGTCAAAGAACTTTTTTCAAGCCTTTTGTTGGCAGAACGATGGAAAAGCAGTAACTTTGAACGAAATTATCAATCAGGCTTCAGCCTACCTTTATTATGATGCACAAGAAACGCACTTTCATCCTTCTGGCGGCTTTAGCAACAGCCGCCGTCGCCCAGGCCCAGACCGACCTCGACAAGTCCTTTCTCTCCAAAGACGAAGTACCTAACGCCGCATGGTATCTGCCGGCACCTCCCGACACCTCCTCTGTGGCCTTCCTCTACGACTACAACCGCTACCAGTGGGGCCGCTCGCTGCGCAGCACCTACCGCGGACGGATAGCCGACTTCGACACCTTCTGGCAGACCGACTCGGTACTGAAAGGCTTTGCCCCGGTCTTCGGCTTCTACATCACCCGGACCTCGGCCCCCGAAACCTACAAGCTCATTGCCCGCGCCGCTATCGATGCCGAGTATGGTGTCGACGGAGCCAAAGAATGCTACATGCGCAAACGCCCCTACATGCAGTTCCACGAGCACACGGGCTGCCCCACCGATGAGGAGTAGCTGAGCCACAACGGCTCCTATCCCTCGGGCCACTCTGCCATAGGCTGGGCTACGGCACTGCTCTTAGCAGAGCTCAATCCATCTTGCGCCAACGCCATCATCCAGCGCGGCTACGAATACGGACAGAGCCGCGTCATCGAGGGTTATCACTATCAGAGCGATGTCGATGCCGCCCGCCTCTCGTCGAGTGCTGTCGTGGCAACCCTTCACGGTGATGCCGAATTCCAGAAACAGATGGAGAAAGCCCGTCGCGAGCTGGCCCGGCTGATGCGCAAGCCCGTGGCCCTCGACGTGACCAAAGCCCGCCTCACCGAAGTGGCACCTCTTCAGGGCAAGTCCGGTGAAGGCTATCAGGGCATGGCCATATGGGGCGACTGGGTGGTGAGCTGCCAAAACCAGGGTTATGTCACGCTCTACCGTCTGCCCGGCATGAAGAAAGTCTCTTCCACCTTTTCCTTAGGCAGCTGCGCCAAGACCAATCATGCCAACGTAGCCGCATTCGGCACCGAATACTACAAGCAGGGCGACTCCATGCCCGTGCTCTACGTCTCGCAGGCCTACCCCAAGACCGTGGGCGGCGAGAAGGACGTGTGCTATGTGGAGCGCATTCTGCCTGAGGGACGCGCCGAGACTGTGCAGCGCATCGTCTTCGACGACACCGACCACCTCTATGGCTACGCCCTGCAATGGACTGTCGACCGCGAGCACCAGAGACTCATCGGACTGGGCAACACCATCTCGAACGACGATGCGCGCAACTGCTTCCGCATCATCACCTTCCAGCTGCCTAAGCTCAGCGACGGCCCCGTGGTTCACCTTCGCCGCTCCGATGCCGACGCCTGCTACCTCATTCAGACCACCGACCCACGCTATCCGCACCAGGTGGTGGGTCAGGGTGCCTGCGTGAAGGACGGGTGCCTCTTCATGCCCACCGGATTCGGCAGTGAGAAAGCCCCGAGCATACTCTACGTGTGGGACCTCAACAAACGAAAGCTGCGCCACATCATCGACCTCTCGAAAGAGCTGAACAAAGTGGAGATGGAGGACATCGACTTCTATCAGGGCGACGCCTACATCCAGACCAACGGCCGCGGCATGCTGAAACTCGGACCATTATATAAATAAGGTATAACTCCAAAATCACCTTTCCCTATGACCCATCTGAAGCCAACACAACTACTGATTGCCCTACTGCTCAGTCTGCTTCCGCTGTGCACGGCAGTGGGAGAAAGACCGCTGCGTGTCCTGGCCATCGGCAACAGCTTCTCGGAAGACGCCATTGAGCACAATCTCCACGAGCTGGCCAAGGCCGACGGCACCGAGCTGATTATCGGCAATCTCTACATCGGCGGCTGCACACTGGCGCGCCACTGGAAGAATGCCTCCGCCAATCTCCCCGAATACCGCTACCGCAAGATAGACACCGACGGAAAGACCATAGAGATGCAGCACTCCACACTCGAGCGGGCTCTGAAGGACGAGCAGTGGGACTACATCAGCCTGCAGCAGGCCAGTGGCGTCTCGGGGCTTGAGGAGAGCTACGAGCCTTACCTCGGACAGCTCATCGACTACATCCGGAGCCTGTCGCCCCACAGCCGCATCATCTGGCATCAGACCTGGGCCTATGCTCATGACGCCACCCACCCGGAATTCCCCAACTACGGACGGAGTCAGCAACGGATGTATCACATGATATGCCAAGCAGCGCGCAAAGCCATGAAGCAGCACGGCATCCACACAGTGGTGCCCTCGGGAACAGCCATTCAAAACGCCCGTGGCAGTTGGATAGGCGACAAGATGAACCGCGACGGCTATCATCTCAACCTCGTCTATGGCCGCTACACCGCAGCCTGCACCTGGCTGGAAGCACTCACGCACCACAGCGTTGTGGGCAACAGCTACGCTCCCGCGGGCATGAGTCCACGGCTCATCCTCACCACGCAGAAAGCGGCCCACTACGCCGTGAAGCATCCTTGGAAGGTGAGCAAGATAAAGGAATAACGGAAACAACTAATAGCTGACTTAGGCGGCACTCTCTTTCAACAACCGGAAAGAGGATGCCGCCTAAGTCGTTCAGTTCACTTGAAGCACGCCGAATGGACCACTCGTGGCACAGCGGTAGCGTGTGAGCTTCTTGCCGCCATCGCCCTTGGCTATCACACCGCCATTATTGAGATTGTACTCCCGCTTGCACACGGCACAAGTGGCGATGCCATTGCTGCTGAGCTTCAGTGGACGCGACTTCACGGGCAGTGCCTGAGGGTTGAAGCAGTTGGGACATTCCACGTCGTAAGCGTAGAAGACAGCAGGTGAGCTGAGGTTGCCATAGCCTACAATGACCCCATTGTTGAGACCGAAGACCAGCGTGAGCCGCTTGTCGATGGCATTATAGATGCTCGTGGAGCTCTGACCGACATTGTTGCTGAAGGCAAAGTAAGCGGCACCGGCCTTCGACTGTCGGCTGACAATGCAGAACACTCCCGGCGACGACGGATTCATGGCCGAGGCCAGCGTGGCATCCTGATGCTTGCTGTTGTCCACCTGCACGTAGCAGGGAGCCGACGAGAACTCGTTTTGGGCATCGCCACAGCCCGTAAGCAGAGTCGAAGCCACCGCTAAAAGAAAGAGCGCGCGCCTCATTGCACCAGCCTCCTTTCAGCCTCCTCCACACGTTCAAAGTGGAATCCGGCCATCAACTGTTCCATATAGGCTGCTATCTTATCGTTGCAGAGGTTGCCGATGCTGCCCTCATGGGTGTGATGAAGGTGGCGGTCGGCCTTGAAAGTACCATGCTCAATCTCGAGACCCACCTTGCGATAAGCATCGCGGAAGGGCATGCCGGCAGCAGTAAGGCGGTTGACCTCCTCGACCGAGAACATGGGGTCGTACATCCTGTTGTCGAGGATGTGCTCGTTGACCTCCATCCGATTGATGATGTAGGCCGACATGCGCAGGCAGTCGTCGAGCTCGTCGAAGGCCGGGAGAAACACCTCCTTGATGACCTGCAAGTCGCGGAAGTAGCCCGTGGGCAGATTGTTCATGATGAGCGTGATTTGCTGCGGAAGTCCCTGCAGCTTGTTGCTCTTGCCACGGATGAGCTCGAAGACGTCGGGGTTCTTCTTGTGCGGCATGATGCTTGAGCCCGTGGTACACTCCTTGGGCAGATGGATGAAGCCGAAGTTCTGACAGTTGAAGAGACACGCATCGAAAGCCAACTTAGCCAGTGTCCCCGCTACCGAAGCCAGGGCGAAGGCCACGTTGCGCTCAGTCTTGCCCCGACCCATCTGTGCGTACACCACATTGTAGTTCATCGAGTCGAAGCCCAGGAGGTCGGTGGTCAGCTGACGGTTGAGCGGGAAGCTGCTGCCATAGCCGGCGGCCGAGCCCAAGGGGTTGCGGTTGGCCATCCGGTAGGCGGCCTGCACGAAGAGCATGTCGTCGGCCAGACTCTCGGCATAAGCTCCGAACCACAATCCGAACGAAGAGGGCATGGCCACTTGCAGATGGGTGTAGCCCGGCATGAGCACGTCCTTGAACTGCTCGCTCTTGGCGATGAGCTCGTCGAAGAGATTCTTGATGAGCGTGGCCGTGATGTGGAGACGGTTACGGATGAAGAGCTTCAGGTCGAGCAGCACTTGGTCGTTGCGGCTGCGGCCCGAGTGAATCTTCTTGCCCACGTCACCGAGTTTACGTGTGAGCAGCAGCTCCACCTCAGAGTGGACATCCTCCACCCCCTCCTCGATGCTGAAACGACCCTCCACACAGTCCGCGTAGATGCGCTTCAGCTCCGCGAGCAGCACCTTCAGTTCGTCAGCGCTGAGGAGCCCTATCGACTGGAGCATCGTGATGTGGGCCATAGAGCCCATCACGTCGAAGGGCGCGAGATAGAGGTCGAGCTCGCGGTCGCGGCCCACAGTGAAGCGCTCTATCTCGCTGTTCACCTCGAAGTCCTTCTCCCAGAGTTTATTTGCCATATCCCTTAATCATTATAGTCAATCATCTGGAGCACATCGGCTATCTTCTCCAAAGCCTCCTGGAGCGGACGCTTCGCCATACCGAGGATGAAGGGGTTGAGCGAGGCCTGAATAGTGAGCTTCATCTTGCTTGTCGACTCCGTGACCGGCAGCATCTGAATCCAGAAGTTGAAGGGCAAAGGGCTCTCGGTGGTGGCGAACTTGATGCACTTAGGCTCCTCGCGCTCCACAATCTCCAGCCGGGCGCTGCCCAGAGGAGTCGACAGACTGATGGAGTCGCGGTCGAACTTCAGGTCCTTCACCTTATCCTCGGGGAGCTTATCGCGCACGCGCTCCACGTTCTCCAAGTTGCTGAGCATGGCATAGACCTTCGACTGCGGATAGTCAATCTGCCTTACACTGCTTTCAAACTTAGCCATAGTCGTTACTTTTTCCAGTTAGCGGGATCCTTTCTCCACTCATGCAGCACCTCGACATCGGCCTCCGAGATGTAGCCCGTGGCCAGCGCCTCGGCCACCACATGGTCGTAGTCGGTGAGGGTGACGAGTTCGACACCCGCTTTCTTGAAAGCCTCGGCAGCCACAGGGAAGCCATAGGTGTAGCTCGCCAGCATACCCACGACCTCGGCCCTTTGATGACGCAGAGCCTCCACAGCCTTGAGCGAGCTGCCACCGGTCGAGACGAGATCCTCGACGACCACCACCTTGGCACCCGGCTCGAGCACTCCCTCAATGAGGTTCTCCAGTCCGTGGTCCTTAGGTTTCGAGCGCACGTAGACAAAAGGAAGCCCGAGCTCATCGGCAATGAGAGCCCCCTGAGGCACCCCACCGGTGGCTACTCCCGCCACAACAGTGGCATCGGCAAAATGCTCGAGCACGGCATGCACCATCTCCGTCTTGACGAAGGTGCGCAGACGGGGATAGGAAAGGGTCTTGCGATTGTCGCAATAGAAGGGTGACTTCCAGCCCGAGGCCCATGTAAAGGGGTCGGAGGGCTGCAGCTTGATAGCCTTGATGGCCAACAGCTTTGAGGCGAACACTTGTTTCAGGTCTTCCATATTACTTAAATTAATGATAATCTATCTGCAAAGTTACTCCAAATCTTTCACAGTGGCGCATCCGCGGCCCGATTTCTTTTGACCGGAACCCACAAGGGCACATCTTCTACCGGAACCCACAAGGGCACCAGCCGGATTCCTGCTACCGGCGTGTGAACCCGAGGGAGGCCACACTGAGCTTCACACCCTCCGCCTTCACAAGCTCCTGTCCGCAGGCTATGCACGTGGCCCCCGTGGTCACCACATCGTCGACGAGCAGCAGGTGCAGTCCTGCTATCCGAGCCCCGTCCATAAGCCGGAAGGCTCCCTCCACATTGTCGTTCCGTTCCACGTAGCTCAGATGAGTCTGACTCTGCTGATAGACGATTCGGGCCACCACATCGTCCATCACGGGCAATCCCACGACGCTGGCCATGCCCCGGACGATGAGGTCGCTCTGATTGAATCCCCGCTCGCGCTCACGCTTACGGGCCAGTGGAACGGGCACCAAGCCGTCGATACCGTCGAAGAAGCCATAGGGTGCAAAAGTCTCTGCCAGCATCCTGCCGGCATAGATACCGAGCTCACGGTTGCCGCGGTATTTGATGTCCTTCACCAGCTGCGCCACCTCATTGCCTGGCTCATAATAGAAGAGTGCTGCCGCCCGCTCAATGGGCAGGCGCAGCCAAAAAGCGCGTGCCATGGCATTGTCGTAGGCATCCTCCACGAAATGAGTGAGGGGCATCTGCAGAAGGCATGAGGAACAGAGGAAGGACTCAGCCTGCGTGAGCCGCTGACCGCACGCCACGCAGCGGCGAGGCGCCAGCAAGTCGAAGAGGGCATGCAGCCAACTGCTCATGGCTCCTCAAGTCCTAAACGGTCGACAGCTTTACGGATGAGGTCGATGGGAAAGCCGCGGCCGTAAGCAAACTTGATGAGCTTCACACTCCGCTCGTAGTCGGTGGCAGCGCTGACCGAAGGCCACTTCTGTTGCAGCAGGGGCATCAGCACGTCGAGCCACTGCTGGGGCGTCACCTCGCTCAAGGCCTCGTCAATGATGCTGCCCTCCACCTGCTTTTGGCGCAGCGCCTGCGAAATTTTGAGAGCACCCCATCCATTATAACGCAGTTTGTCGTCGACGAAGGCGCGGGCATAACGGGCATCGTCAACAAACTTATCAGCCTGCAGCTTGTCGAGCACACGGGCGCGGGCTTCTTCATCAAGGCCCCAGAGCTTCATCTTCGCGAGCATCTCGCCCGAACAGTGCTCAGCTTTCGAGCAAAGGGCCGAAAGACGGTAAAGGGCCTGTTCTTCGGTTGTTGGTTGTTTCATCGTTTAGCTGTAATAAAGCGCTGCCGCCCGTAGCGGTCGTGCGCTAATTCTACTTCCTGGAATCCCTTTTCCCGAAGCAACTGCTCCAAGGCCGGGGCGCAGAGGGGGTTAATCTCGAAAGCCATGATTCCGCCCCCTCGCAAGGCCGTGAGCGCATAGTCGGCGAGCGCCCGATAGAAGCGCAGCCCGTTGGTATCGGGCACAAAGAGCGCCTCCTGCGGTTCGTAGCCGACCACGTTGCGATCCATATGGGCACACTCACTTTCGAGCACGTAGGGCGGATTGCTCACGATGACATCCCAACAGGAGTCTTCCATGGGCAGACTGAGCATGTCGCGGCTCACGACGTCGACCGCGGCTCCGAGGCTTGCGGCATTAGCCTTGGCCCTGCGGATGGCCGCTGCCGACACATCCCAGGCTGTGACCTCCGACTGCGGCACGTCCAAAGCCAGGGTGCAGGCTATGCAGCCCGAGCCCGTACCGGCATCGACGATTCGTAGTGGACCGTCGTGCGGCATCGCCATCAGAGCGCGTTCCACCAGCGCTACCAAATCCTCGGGCTCGGGCCTGGGGATAAGCACTCCCGGCCCCACCGAGAAGCTCCGTCCACAGAAGAGCGCCTGCCCCGTAACATACTGCACGGGCTCGCCTTCCCTCAGCCTTCGCATCTTTTCCTCAAGGAGAAGGGTGCTTTCTGCTGATAATTCACTAACTTTGCCACTGACAATATCGGTGAGCGTAAAGCCGAAGAGATCGCCAAGCAGGAGCCTGACGACAGCCTTAGCCTCGCTACTGTCGTAGACAGAGGCCAGCGAATGCCACATTTCGGTGTAAGTCATCGGTGCAAAGATAGGGAAAAATATGGAACAAGAAGTAGGAATAAGTGAAATTTTACGTCGCTGCGACTCCACGGTGACGGCGACCGACGAGCGCTTCATGCGCCGCTGCCTTCAGCTGGCGCGCGGAGGGCGCCGCAATGCCAAGCCCAATCCGATGGTCGGCGCCGTGCTCGTGAGTGGAGAGAGAATCATCGGCGAGGGCTACCACGTGCGCTGTGGCGAAGGTCATGCCGAAGTCAACTGTTTTGCCTCGGTGCGGCCTGCCGACGAGCCACTGCTCACCTCGGCCACCCTCTACGTGAGTCTGGAACCCTGCTCGCACTATGGACGCACCCCGCCCTGCGCCGACCTCATCATCCGGAAGGGCGTGCCCCGTGTCGTGGTGGGCTGCATCGACCCCTTCGCCAAAGTGAGCGGACGCGGCATCCGCAAGCTGCTCGACGCCGGCATTCGGGTGACGGTGGGTGTGCTTGGCAAGGAATGTGAGGAGCTCAACCGCCGTTTCATCACCTTCAACACCCTCCGGCGCCCCTACATTCTGCTCAAGTGGGCTCAGAGTGCCGACGGCTACATCGGCAACCGCGAGCAGCGGGTGAGCCTCTCCACCCCCTTCACCTTCATGCTCTCCCACAACCTGCGCACAGAGTACGACGCCATTCTCATCGGCCGCAATACGCTCACCACGGATGCTCCGCAACTCAACGTGCGCCACTGGAGCGGTCCTGCTCCCGAGCGCATCGTGCTGAGCCACAGCGACGCCGGTGTTCCCGACGGTTTCTTTCGGGCCTCCGGCATCGGCGACGCCCTCAGCCACCTGTGGGAAGAAGGCCGGCAGAGCCTCATCGTGGAGGGAGGTGCCGTCACGCTCAACGCTTTTCTGCAGGCCGGGCTCTGGGATGAGCTGCGCGTGGAGACCACTCCCCTGCTGCTCGGCACGGGAATCGCGGCACCCCGGCTGCCCGACGGCATCCGACAGGAGAGCCGCGAGGACTTTGACGGCAATATCATCGCCACCTATCTCCATGATTGAAATCGGCAACGGCGCAATGCTTCCCAGCTAAGGTTCAACAGCGAGCCTTAGCCTTCGCCGCGGGGCCTGAGCACGCCGGTTTCCAATATTCATGCCTCGTTTCCTTTGCAGTTTCGGTAGAAAGCACTAACTTTGCAGCGGCTTTCAGAATGGAGGCTAAGGGGTGCTCGGGCTGTTGCCCGGGCTGAGATTATACCCAGGAACCTGATACGGGTAATGCCGTCGTAGGGAACAAGGCATCCAATATCCCTTTAATATTATTCTAATTTTACAGGTGATTCATGAAAAAGAATCTTTTAATGACGACTGTGCTGGCGTGCGCGGTCCTCTCAGCAATGGCTGGCAACGGCAGCACCGACTCGCTGCGCACTTACGAGCTTCAGAGCGTACAGGTGGTTTCGACAAGGGCCAACAAGAAAACCCCCGTGGCCTACTCCACCCTCAATCAGAATCAAATCAAGCAACTTAACTTCGGTCTCGACGTGCCCTACATCCTCTCGCTCTCGCCCTCGGTGACCACTACGTCGGATGCAGGCAACGGCATCGGCTACACCTCCATCCGCGTGCGCGGTGTCGACCCCTCGAGAATCAACATCACAGCCAACGGCATCCCCCTCAACGACGCCGAGAGCTCGCAGGTGTACTTCGTCAATATGGGCGACTTCGCCTCCTCCGTGCAGAGCATGCAGCTGCAGCGCGGTGCCGGCACCTCGACCAACGGCTCGGGAGCCTTCGGAGCTACACTGAATATGCAGACAGAAAACATCGGCGTGAAGCCTTTCATCGGGCTCGACGCCAGCGCCGGCAGCTACTACAGCCATAAAGAGACACTGCGCTTCGGAACGGGACTGCTCGGAGGCCACTGGGGGCTGCAGGGACGGCTCTCCAACATCGGCTCCAAGGGCTATCTCGACAGGGCTTCCACCAAGCTCAACTCCTATTTCCTGCAAGCGGGCTACTTCGGCGACAACACCATGGTGAAATTCCTCACCTTCAACGGTACGGAGCGCACTTATCATGCCTGGAACTATGCATCCAAATACGAGCAGGAACTCTATGGACGCCGCTTCAACTCCTGCGGACTCTACTACGACGCACAGGGCAACATGCGCTACTACGACGGGCAGACCGTCAACTACCACCAGCAGAACTACCAGCTCATCTGGGACCAGCTGCTGAACAACCACTGGAACTTCAATGTGGCCTTCCACTACACCAAAGGACAGGGCTACTACGAGGAGTACAAGAGCGACCGCTCATGGGCTGACTACGGACTGGCCGAGAACGACAAGAACGTGAACATCACCAACAACGGCACCACCTACTTCTCGCACGTCATGGGCGACCTCGTGAGACAGAAGAAGATGGACAACGACTTCTACGGTGCCATCGCCAGTATCAACTACGACAACAAGAAGGACCTCACGGCAACCCTCGGCGCAGGATGGAACCGCTACGACGGCAAACACTTCGGACGCGTGACCTGGGAGAGCGACGTCCCCTACCTCGGCTTCTACAGCAAGAGCGGCGACCAGCTCTACGATGCCGACGGCAACGCCGTCACGCGCCCCTACACCAACACCCACATCACCTATCCCGACTTCGAGTACTACCGCAACGAAGCCTGGAAGAGCGACTTCAATGTCTACGCCAAGGCCGCATGGACCTTCCTGCCCGGACTCAACGCCTACGTCGACTTGCAATACCGCCACGTGGGCTTCCGTCTGCAGGACCCCGGCGACTGGTATGGCACGAACCCCGACAACAAGCTGTGGGCTCACGACGACTTCGACTTCTTCAATCCCAAGGCCGGACTCAACTATCAGGCCGACAGCCACAACCGCTTCTACGCCTCCTACGCCGTCAGCCATAAGGAGCCCACGCGCAACGACTATCAGAACAACTACGTGAACCATCTGAAAGCCGAGAAGTTGCAGGACTGGGAACTGGGCTACCGCTACGAGAGCCCGCGATTCACGGCAGGCGTCAACCTCTACTACATGTACTACAACCATCAGTACGTCCTCACCGGAGAACTCGACGACATTGGTGAGATGAAGGCCAGCAACGATAACAGCGGCAAGTCCTATCGCGAGGGCATCGAGCTCGAAGGCGCCTGGAAGCCCTGCGACTTCTTCCGCTGGGACATCAACGCCACCTTTGCACGCAGCATCAATAAAGACTGGACGGTGAGCCTCGACGACGGCAAGGCAGTCAACCTCGGCGACACCCACACCGCCTTCTCGCCCGACTTCATTCTGAACAACATCCTCACCTTCAACTACTCCGGATTCAATGCCAGCGTGCAGAGCCAGTACATCAGCAAGCAGTATCTCACGAATACCGACTTCGACAGCTACAACAACTACGTGGACGGAAAGCTCGACCGCACCGTGGGCATGACGCTAAAAAGCCACTTCAACACGAACCTCAACCTGAGCTACCACTTCCAGCTGAAGCAGTTCGGACTCAAGGAAGCCGCCGTGGGCATGACGCTCTACAACCTCTTCAACGCCAAATACGACAACAACGGCTGGGCCGCTCCCAAGTATCGTACGAACGCCAACGGAGCCGTGGAAGCCTACTGCAACGACGACCTCTACGAGGCAGGCTTCGCTCCCAGCGCACCGTTCAATTGGATGGCCCACCTGAGCCTCACGTTCTGAGACCCTCAGCGCCCCTACATCAGCCACTATCCACACATGACGCTCGATCTCATAGGTGCCGTCATCGGCCTCATCTACATCTGGCAGGAATACAAGGCCAGCCCCTGGCTCTGGATAACCGGAGTCATCATGCCCGTGGTCTACATGTTCGTCTATCTTGAAGCCGGACTCTACGCCGACTTCGGTATGCAGGTCTACTACACCGGCGCCGCCGTCTACGGTCTGCTGGTATGGAAGTTCGGACGCAAGAAGGGGCAGACGGCGGGCGAGGACATGCCCATCACGCGGGTCCGGCGCAGCGTGCTGCTGCCCTCCCTGCTGTTCTTCCTCATCGCCTGGGCCATAGTATGGCTGGTGCTGGTCAGCTACACCAATTCCACGGTGCCCGTGGCCGACGCCTTCGGCAATGCGCTGAGCTTCGTGGGACTGTGGTGGCTGGCACGCAAATATGTCGAACAGTGGCTGATATGGGTGGTGGTCGACGCTGAACTGGCGCTGCTCTATGTCTACAAGGGCATTCCCTTCACGGCCGTTCTCTACGGCATCTACGTTCCGATGGCCGTGGTGGGATACCTCAAATGGCGGCGCATGATGAAGCGCCCGAATCAGCAAAAGAATTGACAATGACGGAAACGAATGACATTGACAACAGTTTCGACGCGGTGATACTGGCCGACGGCGATTTCCCCTCAGCACCGGAGCCCCTCAGCATCCTGCATGAGGCCCGACGGCTGGTGTGCTGCGACGGAGCTTTCACCACACTGCTCGGCCATCAGCCCGAGGAAGCCGAAAGGGCAAGGACGGAAGGACGGTTGTTTGTCGTGGGCGACGGTGACAGTCTCCCGGCGGGAATAAAAAGGGAATACGCCGACATCATCACGCAGGTGGATGAGCAGGACTACAACGACCTCACCAAGGCGACGCGGTTCGCACTCACGCTCCCCGGAGCCTCTCCGCGCCGCATCGCTTATCTCGGGGCCACGGGAAAGCGCGAGGACCATACCCTGGGGAACATCGCGCTGATGGGATACTACCGCAGGGAGATGGGAATACGGCCGGAGATGTTCACCGACTATGGCTGGTTCGTAGCCTGCGCCGGCAATGCCACGCTGACCACCTTTGCCCGTCAGCAGATGTCCATCTTCAATCTCGGTTGCAAACGGTTCGAGAGCAAGGGACTGCGCTGGCAGAGCTATCCTTACCGCGAATGGTGGCAGGGCACACTCAATGAATGTACGGGACGGAGCGTGGAATTCAGCGCCGACGGGCCCTACCTCGTCTTTCGCACCTACAAGGCCAAGGGCGAATAAGCCACACGGACAGAGGCGATGCCGCAGGCTGCTGCTCCCAGGGCAGCACGGGGACTAACCACAGACGACCGAGGAAGCTTCTTTTGCTGCGAAGAGATGTTGTCACGGACGACCGCAGACGCTTCACGGACTTTTAGTGCTATGTGGTTAGATGAGAGGGCAGGGATAGGCCGAAGGTGATGCCTGGGTAACTGCTGTGAGTACATTCCCATTTTGGGAACCCACCTTGTGCCTAAGTTCCGCCTTGTCGCTGGGTGGTCTTGCAGTTAGAACCACTACCCTAAATCAGG
>ONMG01000242.1 GCA_900318855.1 uncultured Prevotella sp. | reverse complement strand
GAAGGGCAATTTTACGCTTTAGCGATTATCGACATGTACAGGCTTTGCCCCCATAGGGGGGTGAGCCTGTACATGATTTTCCTTCTATTGGGATTCGGGACACCCATATTGGAATCCGACAGATTGATTATCAGTGTATTATGGAATTATCTCAAAAAAATGACGAAGTCAGGTGGTGGCTTACTGCTCCTCAGAACTGGGCTGTGTTTCGCCGATGGGATCCAGACGGTTGAGATTCACCTGACAGAGGTGACGGGTGCGCTCCTCAAAGTCGTCGCGTGAGCCCAGTGCGCCGTTGCGCAGCTTTGTGCGGTAGTTGTACACCGTGCTGTTGGCCAGATTGAGGAACCGCGCTATCTTGTTGCTGTCGTTGATGCCCAGACGGATGAGGGCAAAGATGCGGAGCTGTGTGTTGAGGCTGTTGGGGTGAGACGGCTCTATGCGGTAGGGCTCGGAGAGCAGTGCGTTGAACTCCTTGACAAAGTCGGGGAAGAGCGTGAGGAACACCTTGTCGAAGATGGCATAGAACTCCCGGTAGGCATTGTCTTTTCGTTCGTTGCCGCTGGTCATGTCGGCAAGTTCCTGATAGCTGTGGCTTTTCAGCAGCTTGTAGGCCACCTTTCGGTTGGCGTCCATCCTCTCGATATAGGTAGTGCAAATGCCAATGAACATGCCAATCATCTCTTCTTTATTCTTGTTGGCATTCGACAGCTGATGGTTGACCTCGTTCACCTTCTCATTCATGCTCTTCAGCTGGCTGTTCGTTTGTTGCAGAAGGCCGTTCTTATGGCTGATATCCTCCATTGAGAGATTTATACGTCGGTGCTGGCGGATAGCGAGGATGAGCAGCAGCAGGCCAATGATGGCGAGCACCGACATGGCCACGCTGAAAACCATGAGTTTCGACTTGTCGCCCTGGAGCTGTTCTTGATAGCTGTGGTTCACCGATTCGAGGTCGGTCACGGCCCAATTTTTCATCTGCCCTTCAAAGAGGGTCGACACATTGTAGGCATAGCTGATGTAGGCCTGTGCGCGCTTCAGGTCGCCGGCTTTCTTGAGATACCTGCTCAGGAAGATGATGGAGGCCTCGTCGTAGGTGGCGTTTTCTACATCACTGATAGCCGACTCAATGAGATAGTTCATTGCCTGCTCGTGGTTTCCCTTTTTCTCCTCGATGCCATACAGATAGTAGGCTATTATGGCCCGGTCGTGGCTGTTGGTCGTGCTGGCTTGTTTCCATTGGCTGATAAGACGCAATGCTTCGTTATATTTTCCGCTATTGACGAGCTGTTCAGTCTTGTTCTCATAGTAGAGCGACTCGTTGTGAGGGATGATGCTCATCAGTGAGTCGTAGTAGAGTTCCGCCTGCTTGTTGTTGCGGTTGCGGTCGTATGTCCCCACGGTGTAGCTGGCCAGCTGCTTATAGAGCTCATACGAAGCCTTGAAGTATTCCAGCTTGCCCCGGGCGTCGAGATCGCGGGTCTGCACCTCAGTCAGATGCTTAAGGCCACTGCCGTAATAGCCCGAGCGGCAGAGCTGGTAGGCTATCATCGACAGCACCTGAGCCTCGCGAGCCTTGTCGTTCTTGCTCCTGGCAAACTCGAGCGCCTGGTGCAGATAGTCGATGGCGCGCTCGTTAAGGTAGCAGCGGTACTCATTGTAGAGGCTCAGTGAATAGTCGAACTTGTCCTCTATCGTTGATGATTGCAGTAGTGAGTCGTGCAGCTGTCGGATATGAGCCTCACGGCGCTCTTTATAGACATTGTGCTGGCTGATGGCAGCGTCGAGCTTGCGCAATAGCTGGTCAGTGGTGTTTCCAGCCGTGGCTATGGCCGGAAGCATCAGCATGAGGATGAGAGGGAAGAGACGTTTCATATATGCGATTCTTGCGTGGATGGCTTTCTGGAGTCTGAACAGCAGACTGAGTTGACAGTCTGTAGCTCAGGTTTCTTCCTTGAGTCGTTGCTGCCCTTTTTTCTGACGCTTGTCAGGTGAGACTCGGCTACAAGAGCCTGCTTATTGGGGCAGCTTGTCGAGGGGCCAGTGCATGATGGACGACACCTGGGGTATCAGCGCGAAGGCTATCTTTGCCTGCCCCTGTACGTTGGGATGATAGTCGGCACCTAAGTCGCCCACACCCGTCACCACCTCGTCGAGCGGATTGGCCATATACACCTTGCTCATGGCGAAGGTCTTGTCGCGCAGCTTGGCCATGGCTGCTTTAAGGTAGATGGAGGCTGAATGAGAAGTGACGCAGAGCACGGGCACGTCGCCGTATTGGGCTTTCACGGCCTTTATCTGCTTCACATAGCCATCCACAAACTGGCTGCCGGTAGGGATGGCTGTAAGCGAGAAGTCGTTGGTCCCTAAGTTGATGATTACCAAGTCAGGGCGGTAGCACTTGAAGTCGTAAGACTCCTTTCCATGGTTGTCGTAGAACCTAGTCCAGCGCTCGGGCATGGTGTTCTGCGATGTTTGGTGCTTGTCGCCCCAGTTTCTCACCATACCTTGTCCGGAGTGAGCCACAAGGGCGTAGTCGGCGTCAAAGTAGTGGGCTATCAGACATCCGTAGGCTTTATCGCAATTCTCAGTTTCCAGCTTGAAATGCTCTTTGGCGCTGTCGCTCTCCACACCGTAGCCGCAGGTGTAGGAGTCGCCTATAATCTCGATAAATCGTTTGGCAGGGGCTACGGGGCGCAGCTTCGCCCCCGCATCGGTCACCACCTTATAGATAGTGGTACGGCCATAAGCACCCTCAGTGCACTTCTGGAGCCGGAGCTGGTGGACACCTTTCTTTAGTCGGCTTGCCAGCGTCACCTGGTGCGGCTCTTTTCCGGTTATCATGATTTTGCGAACCAGTTTGCCGTCAATGAACACGTTGTGGTAGCTGGTTCCCTCGTCAGCCACCACGATGGCAATGCTGCTTCCTGAGAACTCCGTCTGCATATATACGCCCACCCAGTCGTAGCTCACTCCACCGTCGGCATTCTTCATCACCCGCCCCGTGAAGGTGATGGCTTCATCCGTGGCAGGCACTTCCCGCTGTGCTCCTTGCACTGCAAGGCTCACTAACATCAGTAACAAGAAAAGATAGTTCTTCAGCATAATTGTTTGTGGTTAAAGGCTCTTGGCTTGGCTCCTGCCTCGTTGTCATCGCCGCACGCACCACTGTGAAGCTCCGGGAACGCATCGCCGGCAACAATCGTGGGATGGGCTTGGGGCAGCAAGGTCAAGTTGACCATTTTCTTTATCAACAGTACAAAGTTATGAATAATTTCGGCTTGAACTTTAAAAGTTATCGGATATTTTTGGCTGACGTCGTTTTTTTTCCTAAATTTGCACAGTAAGTGTTAGCTCATGCCGACTTGCGCGGCAAGTGTGTGTGGGTCTCGCCCTATGCAGGAAGGCGGGAGGCTGAATGGAACAACAAGCTATTATCTTAAACTTAAGAATATGAAGATTGCAAGAGTAAAGAATCAGATTATAAAGTTCTTTATACGTAACGGTAATGCTACGAATAACGACTTGGCTAAAGAGTTTGCGCTCAGTGTGCCGACAGTCTCGAAAATCATCAGCGAAATGATGGACGAGGGGTTCGTCAATGAGTACGGCAAGCTGGAGACAGGAGAAGGCCGTCACCCCAATCTTTATGGTCTGAATCCTGACAGTGCTTATTTCGTAGGTGTCGACATGATGCCCGACACCGTGAGCATGGTGCTGATGAACTTTCGGGGCGACTTGGTTGAGTTGTCGATGGACGTGCCGCTGAAGGTTGAGAATACAGAGGAGTCGCTGGATGCGCTCTGCGGCAAGGTGGTGGAGTTTATCAATGGCCTCAGCGTTGACAAGTCGAAGATAGGGGCTGTGAATCTGAATATATCCGGACGCGTCAATCCCTTCACGGGCTATAGCTTCAGTATGTTTAATTTCTCGGAAGCACCGCTGACGGAGTTGCTCTCAGAGAAGATAGGCTGCCCGGTCTACATCGACAACGATTCCCGTGCTATGGCCTATGGCGAGTACATGAAGTGCGACCACTCGCTGGTGCGCAACATGCTGTTCATCAACCTCAGCTGGGGGCTGGGCATGGGTATCATCGTCAATGGTAAGGTGTATCGGGGAAAGTCGGGCTATTCGGGAGAACTGGGGCATGTGCATGCCTTCGACAATGAAATACTCTGCCATTGTGGAAAGAAGGGATGCCTGGAGACGCAGGTCTCGGGCCGTGCCTTCCATCGTCTGGTGATGGAATGTTTGCAGAGGGGTGAGGCCTCGTCGCTTCAGAAGCAGTTCAAGGCTAACAAGCCGATTACCTATACCGACCTCATTCGGGCGGCCAACCATGAGGATATGCTTTGCTGCAATGTGGTGGAGACGATGGGCAATCAGCTTGGTGAGCATTTGGCAGGCATTATCAACATCTT
>ONMG01000225.1 GCA_900318855.1 uncultured Prevotella sp. | reverse complement strand
TCCTTCAACTTTATCTTCACGCATCAATCAGTCCTAAACATTTAAGATTGACGAAGCCAGGAAAAGACTGCGGCTGCACATAGGAGGTTATCATTGCCTCACCATGTGCAGCCGCAACAGCATTACGAAGCTCTATATTTATTTTACCATCGCTTCAATAGGATTCCTTGCACCTTTCAGACCCGACATATAAGCTTTGGCCGAACCGAAACGGAGAAACATATCCAAGCGAATTGGGATGTGGTTAGCATCGTCGGAGATGAAGAAGTCCACTATACGCTGGTACTTTCCGTTCTCCTTCTCCAAATAACTCACCTGAAGCGTCCGGTAGCTGTGACCATTGTCGGCCTTGATAATCTTCTTGCCATTATACTTGAGCATGGCAGGATTCTTGGAGTCACCGTCCACGATGTCGAAGTTCACCACATAACCTTTTTTCCAATTTGACGGATTGAAGGAACGGGCGCGCAGGAAGATGTTCAACATGTCGAACACACACTCATTGTAAGTGTGCTGCTGCCACAGACTCTCCCCCTTCGAGGTTATCTGATGTTGGCGCACATGGCACCTGCCCTCGGGATAGGTATAGAACACCTCGTCAGTGTAGTAACGGTCGCCTTCGTGAGCCCCCTTGTGATAATATACCGGAGCGAGATCGAGCGAAGAGTAGCAGAGCAAGGTGTCGCGGAGCACGAAGAAGTGGTCGGCCTTGGAGTTGCCGCGCGTGATGAGCGAACAGCGATAAGAAGGACGGCCACGGAAATTGCTCTGCACTGTGTTCATGCTGGCCGTACCCACCTTAATCCACACGAACTTCCAGTTGAAATAAAGATTATAGGAGAGATACTCTCCCGACTTAAAGGCAGTGTTGCGGAAAGAGCACTGCGCACTGGCCGATATGCCCATCAGGCACATCACCATCACTATAAACAGTTTTCTCATATTCTTTTTACCTTTACTTAGTATAGACGCCGGGCATCACTATTTGGTTACACCCGGGATATACTGAATGCCCTTATTCTTGGCCCGTTGCTCGTTGCGGTGAGCTATCTTCTTCTCCTGGTCAGGACGCTGTTTGGTTATCTTGTCGGGCTTCTGTCGGTAGAGTGGCAGTCGGGTAGGATTCCAACTAAGCGTTATATCCCATTTCTTCTTGCACTCTATACTCTCAGGATAATAGTACACTTGCTCGGGCTGCCTTCCTTCTTCATAATTACCGGTATCCCATACACCGTTATTATTCTCGTCGACAAATATGCGTAGATAGTACTTTCTTGCCTCCAGATAAAAGAATTCCGCCTGGCCGGTAGAAGTACGCACCTGCTTCACAACTTTGTCACCATCGTCCAGCAATTGGGCAATAACGTGCTTTCCACCCATTCCCTCGATGGTCATCAGCAGCGTGCCATAGTCATCGTCGCTTCCGGTCCGGATTCCTTCCTTGATAGGAGAGTTCACCCGTCCGTAAATATCGCAGAAGGCAGCGGAGTCGATCTCGAGACTGTAGTCGCGTGCGGGGCGCCACTCGGCCACCAGTTCGTATTCCCGCTCATTCTTCCACTCACTCTCCGGCACCGAGTCGGGTACATTGAGGTGTTTCCGATGGCGCAGCACGAAACGGGCCGGATGCCACACGGAGTCGTTGACGGAATAGTAAAGATGTATCTTCGACGTGTCAGCCTTCAGCAGTGGGGTAGTGAAGGTGATGGGAACATTCCTGTCGGGCGTCATTCTGTCGCTGCCGCTTATTTGCGGCACGAGTGCCGGAGGGGGCATGATGGAGTCGTAGGCTTCGCCCTTCTTATTGGCCTTGAGCTGCTTCTTCTTCCATTGTTCATAGTCTTTCTGCTGCTGTTTGAGCCGTCGGGCATAGGGTTCCTTGGAGAGCAGCAGCAGCGTGTCGGTTTGCTGCCGGAGCTGTCCGGTACTGTCGGTCATCAGGTAGGATAACTGAATATTCAGGGAGTCCTGGTTCACGAGAGCTGTGTCGCGGAGCCAGTAAGTAAGGGTGTCGTTCCTGAGGCTCTTCTCCATGAGAAAAGCATTCGAGGAATCGAAGTTGAGCCCCCGAATAGTGGGAAGCTCCGAACCGCCGTAGCTGAAGAAGAGGGTGAAATGGTTGGCCTGCTGACGTTCGGCCTTGATGAAATAACGCTCGGTAGCCTCTTCGGTGAATGCCCGCAGCACGATGTCATCAGGCAGAAAGTGGGTGTACTTCACCGGTAAAATATTCTTGATGTGGAGACTGTCTCTCCACAGCGTATCCTGCCTGACATCGGGCTTACAGGTGGGCTTGATGACCTCTGGGAGAAAGGCTATCCGTTCACTCTTCTGCGAGAACTGGTAGTTGCCGTCAGCATCCTGAAGGGCAAAGATATGATAAGCGCCTGGGGCAACGCCTTTGATGATGAAACGTCCGCGGCTGTCGGTGCGCGATACACGCAACATGGGCTTATGCGTGAAAGCAGAGTCGGAAAGGTCGTCGTAGAGTCCCACGAGGATACCCTTCACAGGCTCCATGTCACTGGCTCCCTGCACATAGCCACTCACCTGAAGCGTGTCTATCTGCTGACCCGTAGAGAAGGAATAAGTGTAATTGCCAAGCGGATTGCCCTCGTTGTTGTCGGTAATGGCATCACTGAAGTCAATGGTGTAGGTCGTGTTGGCTTTGAGTGAGTCGGCTATCTCTACGACAATACGCTTACCCTTTGCCGCAATCTCAGGGGCTTCCATCTGCGGGGGCGACACCACAACCTTCTCACTGGGATTGTCAATCTTGATAAACTCATCGAAATTGATGACTATCTTCTTCGACTTCACACCCACGCTCTGGTCGGCCGGCGAAGCGCCCACCACATGAGGTGGCGTCTCATCGTACCATCCCCCGTCGGGCTGACCCATGCGGGCACAACCCACAGTCGTGAAAACGGCGGAGGCAAGGAGCATTATCAGCCATCCTTTATAGCTTCGACGATTCCTCATAATCCTGCACAGTTATCATGTATTCAACTCATGGGTTCGGCATTCATCTCGAGCAGTTCGTCGATGTTCTTTCTGCTGTTCGAGAGCCGAAGCACCTTATGCTGTCCGCCGAGCTTTCCTTTCGACTTGAGCCAGTCATTGAAGAGTCCCTTGCGGGCCTTCACTATCTCCAGATGCTGCAGGGTGACATTGTGGAAGCGCTTGGCCTCGTAGTCGCTGTTGAGCTCCTGGAGCCGACGGTCGAGGAGGGAGGCAAACTCATCCAGATTCTCAGGCTCCTTGGAGAACTCTATGAGCCACTGATGCCTGCACTTGGCATTGGAATCCATATAGACGGGGGCGGCGGTGTATTCCAGCACCTCGGCTCCTGTCTGCTCGCAGGCATAGGCGAGGCCTTTCTCGGCATTGTCCATGATGAGTTCCTCGCCAAAGGCATTGATAAAATACTTGGTGCGGCCGGTGATAATGAACTTGTAAGGGTCCCTGCTGGTGAAGCTCACGGTGTCGCCTATCATGTAGCGCCACAGTCCGCACGAAGTGCTGATGACCATGGCATAGTTCTTGCCGAGCTCCACTCCCTCAAGCGGCACCACCGATGGATGGGGACTATCCAGCTCGTCAGTGGGGATGAACTCGTAGAACACGTCATAGTCGAGCATGAGCAGCATCGAGCGGTCGTCGGGGTCGCTCTGAATGCCGAAGAAACCTTCACTGGCATTGTAGGTCTCCATATAGTTCATCTTCGGCGAGGTGATGAGCTGCTCATACTGTTTGCGGTAGGGCGTGAAGGCGATTCCTCCATGGAAGAACACTTCCAGATTGGGCCACACCTCCTCGAGATGCTTCTTTCCCGAGAGCTCCATTACGCGCACCAGCACGCTGAGCATCCAAGAGGGCACACCCGAGATGTTGGTCACATTCTTATGGAGCGTCTCCTGGGCTATGCGGTCACGCTTCAATTCAAAGTCGCTCAGAAGAGCTGTCGACTTCTTAGGCACTCTGAAGAGGTTGGCCAGGGGATTGATGTTCTCTATCAGGATGGCACTCAAATCACCTACCAGCGATCCCGGAAGGTTGTAGTTGGGCGAGTGACTGCCACCGAGGATGAGACTCTTGCCGTCGAAGAGGCGGCTCTTGGGATGATTGCGAAGATAGAAAGCCACTACATCGAATCCTCCTTGATAATGAATACGATGAAGACCATCGCTGCTCACGGGAATGAACTTCGACTTGTCGTTGGTGGTACCCGAACTCTTGGCGTACCATTTCACTGTTCCGGGCCAGAGCACATTGGCTTCTCCATGACGCATACGGTCGATGTCACCCTTCAACTCTTCATAGGTGTTGATGGGCACATTCCTGGCGAAATCGTCGTAACTATGGGTATTTGCAAAGAGATGGACACGTCCATACTCGGTTGTTGACGCCGTTTCTATGAGCCTGCGGAGCACATTATGCTGCAAAGCCATTGCATCAGTGACATGGCGCTCCAGTATTCGTTGTCTCGGCTCGAAAATCTTGGCTGCTAAGCTTGTTAAACTCATTTGCTTAATGCACGCTTTATCATTTTAACTGCAAATTTAAGTCAAACTTTTCAATTCTTGAAGGAAAAGCCCAAAATAAATATATTTAAAGCCCAATAACAACACTTCTGCATCCTTCTGTCCCCTCGTTTTCCTCGCTTTCACCCCAAGAATGAAAGGTCACCACGAACGTGGCAGGGTTGTGTCACGAACGTGGAAAGGTTGTGTCACGAACGTGACAGGGTCGTGCCACGAACGTGGAAAGGGGATGAAAACAGTAGGGTAGAGGGGACGAACCTCTCAGAATAGAGTGGAGAAAGGGCACACCTTTTTAATAAAAAGCCATCCCATCAGCCCCATTTCAAACTGAGGAAAACAATGAATCCTGGTCATAGCTTTCGCTTACCAGGGATTCATTGTTTTCGTGCAACTGACCTTCCTTTAGGACAGCTCAAGCATGCGCTTGATGGGTTTCACAGCCTCACGGGCTATATCGGGGTCCACCTCCACGGAAGGCCATTCATAACGCAGGCAGTTGTAAATCTTAAGCAGCGTGTTCATCTTCATAAACTCGCACTCATTGCACGAACAGCCCAACGACCCCTCACTCACCTCCGGCGGCACGGGGTAGAAAGTCTTATCGGGACAAGAACGCTGCATCTCATGGAGGATGCCAGCCTCAGTGGCCACAATGAATTCCTTATCATCGTGCTCCTGGGCATACTTCAGCATGGTGGCCGTACTGCCCTTCACATCAGCCAAGGCAAGCACTGGAGCTTTGCATTCCAAGTGGGCCATCACTACAGCCTGCGGATGCTCACGCTTCAGGCGCACTATCTCGGCTACTGAGAATTTCTCGTGAACATGGCAACCGCCGTTCCACAACAGCATTTGCCGCCATGTGACACTGTTGATGTAATTGCCTAAATTGTAGTCGGGTCCGAAGATAATCTTGGCATCTCTTGGCAGTGAGTCAACCACCTTCTTCGCGTTTCCCGACGTCACTACCACATCGGTGAGAGCCTTCACCGCTGCCGTGGTGTTCACATAGCTCACCACTTTATAGCCAGGATGCTCCTCCTTGTATTTTTTCAAGTCTTCAGCCTTACAACTGTCGGCCAACGAGCAGCCGGCATTCAAATCAGGAGTAAGCACGGTCTTGTCGGGGGAGAGCAGCTTACACGTCTCGGCCATAAAATGCACACCGCACATCACCATCATCTTGGCATCAGTGTCGGCAGCCTTGCGCGCCAGTGCCAGCGAATCGCCAACAAAGTCAGCTATATCTTGAATGTCGCCCACCGTGTAGTAGTGAGCCAGAATGATGGCGTCCTTCTGTTTGCAGAGCTGTCGTATAGCAGCCTTAAGGTCGGTTCCCTCGGGGGCGGGCTCATTGATGAATCCCTGTTCCACCCACTCTTTTTTCAACTCCATAACATTATTCTTTTATCCTTTTATTTAAAAAGAAAGTTCTATGATGATGATAATATGTCGTGCATAAGTTGATAACTCTGTATGCCTACATCTCTATTTCCCGCTCTCAACACCTTTTGATGGTTATCCACAGGATAGGACAACATCTTCCCTATCAGTATCAGCGATATACGACGTTATCCACATCTTCTTTAATCGGTGCAAAGGTAATAAGTTTATAACTGATACAAGCCGGTTTCTGTGGAAAACTTGCTCAAACGGTATGGAAAAGCAGTGTGTTTTTCAACTGCCATCGCCGTTTTTCTGAGATTGCACAGAAGTCTCTGTCTTTTCCACGGCTTTTCCACAGGTTATCCACAACCTTTCCACAAGTTATCCGCAAGAAATCGGGCTGCTGGGAAATATTTTCTGATTTTGTCAATGTGAGACCCTAAATTTATAATGCATGGCTGACGCGGTGTACTACCTGTGAAAAAAAAGAGGAATAATCCTGCTGATATTCCTCTTTTTGGTCTGTTATTATGAATAAGTGCAAATGGTGTGAACACCACAAGGCTGATAATTGTCAGTTGCCACCTGCAGCCACGATGAGGCCGAGGCCGCAGAGGAAGAATACGAACATCAGTGTCAGCAATAGATTCACAGTGCGGTTGCTGCCCTTGAATTCTTTCCATACAAAAACTCCCCAAAGGGCTGCTATCATAGGTGCTCCCTGTCCAAGAGCGTAGCTGATGGCTGCACCCGCCTTTCCTGCGCAGATGTAGCTCAGTACGGTGCCCAGTCCCCAGATGCAGCCTCCTAACACGCCGACCAAATGAGTGGACAGATGTCCTTTGAAATAGGTGGAATAAGCAACGGGGCTACCTTCAACGGGTTTGCGCATGGCGATGGTGTTGAAAAGGAAGTTGCTCAGGAATATGCCGATGGCAAAGAGGAAGAAGGCAGTGTAAGGAGTGGCCTTTCCGGGAACCGGATTGGCAAAGTTATCAAGGTCCATGGCTGCTGCTACAAAGCGATAGAAGAACGACATGAGTATGCCGGCACCTATAGCCAGGAGGATGCCTTTCTTACTGGTCGACTTGCTTTCATTATGATTCTTTGATGAGGCTATGCCGTTGAAGATGAGTGCCACTACGATGAGTGCCACTCCTAAGAAGAGCAATATGGGATTACCTTTTGGAGCACCAAAGTAATTGATGAATACTCCTAAGACCAGTGCCAGACCCACACCTAAAGGAAAGGCCACGGAAAGACCGGCCAGCGATGTGGAAGCCGAGAGGAGTATATTGGAGCCGTTGAAGATGATGCCACCCAAGATGGCTGACACTACAGTGGCCGTAGTAACCTGGCAGAGGTCGGGAATGAAGCTGCGACCTTCGCTGCCGAAGCTTCCAAGGGTGAAGCCGATGAGCAGTGAGAAGAGCAGTATACCAATGACATAGTCCCAGTAATAGAGTTCATAACGCCAGGTCTTTCCGGCAAGTTTCTGCGTGTTTCCCCAGGAACCCCAGCAGAGCATCGTGACGATACAGAGTACGATGGCAAGTGTGTAGCTGTTGACAATAAACATGATGATAAGTATTAAAGGTTGTTTTCTGATGGTTATTCTATTTCCTTCAGACGGGGAATAGATTGTTGTGCACCTCTCCGAGTGACGCTGATGGCAGCGGCCTTATTGGCAAATGCTATGGCTTCCTCCAGGTTGTCGCCTTCAAGGAGCCTCACGCAGATCGCTCCGCAGAAGGTGTCGCCGGCAGCTGTAGTGTCGATGGCTTTCACCTTTTGTGACGGGATGATTTTCAGTTTGCCGTTTTCAAGCAGACCTGCTCCGCGGTGACCCAGCGTGACGACAGTGTGCTTCACTCCTAAGGTCTCAAGTTTGTTTAGAGCCTCTGAAGCTGAATCATCGTCGTTAACATTCACTCCTGAGAGCAGTGCGGCCTCCGTCTCGTTGGGAATGAGCAAGTCCACATTGCAAAGCAGTTCTTTGGGCAGGGGAGTGGCAGGAGCGGGAGCTGGATTGAGCACTACGTAGCAACCACGCTCGCGGGCTATAGCGGCTGCCTTGACAAGGGTGGGCACGGGAGTTTCTAATTGCATGAGCAGCAGTCCTCCGCTTTGGAAACAATCTTCCGCCTTCTCAATGTCTTCGGCTGAAAGCTTGGCATTGGCTCCTGAGTCGACGATGATGGTGTTCTCGCCCGAATCGATGGTGGTGATGAGGGCCACACCGGAGGGAGTCTTAGGAGTGATACTGACATGGCTCACGTCGATACCTTCCTGCTGGAGCATTTCAAGTGTTGATGCTCCGAAACTGTCGTCACCGACGCGCGCAATGAATTTTACATTGCCTCCCAGTCGGGCTGCTGCTACAGCCTGGTTGGCTCCTTTGCCTCCATGATTGGTCATAAACCCATGTCCGAGAATGGTTTCTCCTGGTTGGGGAAAGTGGTTTGCCATGATGACCATGTCGGTATTGGCACTTCCCACGACAATGATGTCTTTGTTATTATTGGTCATAGCAATTCAATTAAGATTATGCTTTTTATTGTTTAATGTTATTTCATGCTCTGTTGAGGAAGATGCGACATCTCGTCGTATAGGATGTGCAGTGTCTTCCACTGCCCTCTTTTGTTAGCTGCAAATTTAGTAAAAATGAGATGAATAGCAAAGGATTGGCTTCGCTTTTTTTTAATGATGTCTGCTGCTGTCCTTCTTCCACTTAACGATGGCACAAAGGGTTTTCTTGGTTTTGGTTATAAAACTAAGAACTAAAACTACAGGATTTATCGGGTGCATCCTTATTGTAAGTCAAAGTATGCAGGCTGTTCATGGTGGATTATATATGGATTCTGAACATTTTGTCTCTCTTTCCGATGGCGTTTTCAGAATCTAATAGTATCTTTGTAATCAAATCGTTACTGAACTACAATCATAATATGACAGAAAAACAGCAGAAGGCGGCAGCGGCAGAGTTTGCCAGGCGATGGGAAGGCAAGGGCTATGAGAAGGGCGAGAGCCAGCGTTTCTGGATAGACCTCCTGGAAAATGTCTATGGTGTGAAGAGGCCGACGGAGTTCGTCCGCTTCGAGGAGCAGGTGCAGCTCGACAACACCTCGTTCATCGACGTGATGATACCCTCGACCCGCACGATGATCGAGATGAAGAGCCTGGGCAAGGATCTGGGAAAGCCCATCCTTCAGAGCGACGGCACGAAGCTGTCGCCTTTTCAGCAGGCACAGCGCTATATCCTCGGGCTGCCCGTCTCGCAGCACCCCAAGTGGATCGTGACGTGCAACTTCGCCGAGTTCGACGTCTACGACATGGAGAACCCCAAGGGCGAGCCGCAGCGCATCCTGCTCCGGGACCTCGAGACAGACTACTACCGCCTGCAGTTTCTCGTCGACGAGGGCAGCGACCACCTGAAGAAGGAGATGGAGGTATCGATGCAGGCCGGCGAGATCGTCGGGCGGATGTACGATGCCCTCGTCAAGCAGTACGACATGACTGACCCGATGTCGTCGCGCTATCTCAACATCCTCTGTGTGCGTCTCGTCTTCTGTCTCTATGCCGAGGATGCCGGCGTCTTCGGTCGGCACGACATGTTCCACGACTACATGGCGCATTATGAGACGGAGGACATGCGCAGGGCCTTGATAGCTCTCTTCGACGAGCTCAACACGCCCTATGACAAGCGCAGCAAGTATGACAAGCCGATGCTGGCGGCTTTCCCTTATACCAATGGCGGCCTCTTCGCTGAGGAGATAGACATTCCACAGTTCACCGACGAGATACGCAATACGCTGCTGCAACATGCCTCCATGGACTTCGACTGGTCGCAAATATCGCCGACCATCTTCGGCGGTGTCTTCGAAAGTACCCTTAACCCCGAGACCCGGCGCAGCGGCGGCATGCACTACACTTCGATAGAGAACATCCACAAAGTCATTGACCCGCTGTTTATGAACGACCTCTGGCACGAGTACCAGGAGAGCAAGGAAGAGCCGTTGCTCAAGACGAGGGTCAAGAAGCTCCATGTTTTTCAAGACAAGCTGGCCTCCCTCACCTTCTTCGACCCTGCCTGCGGCTCCGGCAACTTCCTCACCGAAACCTATCTCTCCCTTCGGCGCTTAGAAAACGAAGTGATCAAGGGCATCTATGCCATCGAGCCCTTGAATGCTTTCGCTAATCCTATCAAGGTCAGCATCCAACAGTTCTACGGCATCGAGATCAACGACTTCGCCGTCACCGTCGCCACCACCGCCCTTTGGATCAGTGAGGCGCAGATGATGGCGGAGACGGAGCGCATCGTCCACCACGACCTCGACTTCCTGCCACTAAAGACTTATGCCAATATCCATGAGGGCAACGCACTTCGCACCGACTGGCATGAGGTCTGCCCTCATCCGGACTATATCATCGGAAATCCACCGTTTGTGGGGGCAAGTATGATGTCTAAACAACAAAAGCAAGAGATCTCGGAATTGTTCCCTAAAAACCGATTGGCAGGGGTGCTGGATTATGTTTCAGGATGGTATGTAAAAGCAGCACAAATAATACAGAACACTAACGTTCGTTGCGCCTTCGTATCAACAAATTCTATTTGTCAGGGTGAGCAAGTCGCTGCTTTATGGAAACCGCTAAAGGAACTCTTTGGAATACACATTGATTTTACCTATCGCACTTTTCGTTGGGATAGTGAAGCTAATCTGAAAGCGCACGTACATTGTGTCATCGTAGGGTTCTCTTGCAATGAAAAAACAAGGGAGAGAACAATCTTCGACAATGGACAGCAGATGAAGGCTGATAACATTAATGCTTATTTGATTGACGCCCCCGACATTTACGTTTCAAGAAGGAGCAAGCCTTTGTGTAATGTGCCTCAATGTACAAGAGGAAACCAACCGACTGATGGTGGTAACCTAATAATTGAGGACAGAGACATCAATGATTTTATTAACAAAGAGCCTAACGCAAAGAAGTTTATCAAGAGATTGATAGGCGCAACAGAGTTTATCAATAACAAGAAAAGATATTGTTTGTGGCTTATTGATGCAACTCCGGCAGAGTTGAGATCTATGCCTCTTGTTATGGATAGAATTAATAAGGTTAAGGAAATGCGTCTGTCAAGTTCATTTGGGCCTACACGAGAACTTGCTAATGTTCCATATAGGTTTAGGGAGACTTGGAATCCTGATAAATATATTGTCATTCCTCGAGTGTCTTCGGAAAGAAGACGTTATGTTCCCATGGGATTCCTTGACAGGTCTATCATTCCTACTGATTCCGTAATAATTGTTCCTAATGCCACCCTTTACCACTTTGGCATTTTGGAGAGCAACGTCCACATGGCTTGGATGCGAGTGGTCTGTGGCCGTTTGAAGAGCGACTATCGATATTCCAAGGATGTAGTGTACAACAACTTTCCTTGGCCGGGCTCCCTCCCTTCAGGGGAAGGTAGGGGAGCAGTCTCTGATGCGCAGCGGCAGAAGATAGCGCAGACGGCGCAGGGCATCCTTGACGCACGCGCTAAGTATCCCGACAGCAGCCTGGCAGACCTCTACGACCCCACGACGATGCCCTATGACCTCTTGGAAGCGCACCGCCGCAACGACCGCGCCGTGATGGAAGCTTACGGTTTCTCTACGAAGATGACCGAATCGGAGTGTGTCGCCAAGTTGTTTGAGATGTATTCAAAACTGACGGGGGCGAAGTTGTGATGGGGAGGATGCTGTGGCGGAACATTCCTTTGAGTACTCAGTCGAAAAGCAGGTGCTCCGCCACGCGTTCAGTCTCATGAACTTGGTTCAGCTTCCAGTCTGAAACTGACAGTTTTTCCTTTCACACTGAACCATTCGTTGCCTTCGTCTATGGCTTGTCCGCTTATCACCCTGGCCCTGAAATGCGAAGGGATGCAGACGTGCGCCGGAAGCCCTTCGGAGGCTGTGAGCGTGAGCACAATCCCGTTGCTCCCTATAGTTATCTCTTCGTCGACAGTTCCGTTCTGCGTGTGTAGATTCTTGAGCTTCGCGCCCCCTGCTTCAGTCAGCCACTGAGGAGGCAGAGCCCCGAGCAGCGTCACTGAGTCAGCAGTCGACTCAAAATAGAAAGCATTGAGCATCAAGTCGGTGACTCTCCCGCAGGCACTTCCGTTGGGTTGCCAGGGAGCAAAGCTGTCGTCGCGTTTCGACATGCGCTCCGAGGTTTGGAAGCAGTCTTGCGACATACCGTATTTCATACAAGTTTGTGTACTCACGAAGGCCTTCTTCCATTCGCCTAATCGCAGATAGGCGCGTTGCCAGTCGTGCTCGCATTGATTGGTGTACATGATTTCGCGGTCAATGGCTCCCATGAAGAAATCATCGGAGTAGTGATGCTCAAAGAAGTTCATGTAGTTGCGGAACAGGCTGTCGCTGGCATTCACCAGTCCCACGTAAGCCATAGGCACCATGTTGTCGCAGATGTCGAAGGCGGGTGCGCGTTGCTGTTTCATCCCTTCTACAGTGAGAATGCGGTCGATATATCCGTCGGGGTGAGTGAGATGCCTGATGACGCGCATCAGGCTCCGGCGGTAGTCTTCGAGGTCGGAGCGCAGACTGCGGGCCTGTCGGTGGCCGATGCCTTCAAGGAGCTGTACGGTGCGGCTGAAACCCCAGAAAGTCATCAGGTCGGTGTCGGAGATACAGAATCCCGTGTCGCCGTCGCATCCCACGGCATAGGGCATGATACCGTAGGTCCAGGGCATGGTGCCGTCGGGATTGAGATGCCGTGTGGCTCTCAGCTCGCCGTCAATCCATTTCACCGCCTTCATTATCTTGGGCAGATAGGCTTCGAGGAAATCCTTGTCGTGGGTGTAGAGATAATAGTCGGAGGCCAGAACGAGAGCCATGCCCGTGGTGTTGGCCCATCGTGGTCCTGTGGTTCCCACAGCCCCCTTGGTGGTGGTGAACCTCCCCGTAGGCGGAACTCCCGCGTCTTGAAGCGAGAAGATGAAGTCGAGCGCCCGCCTCACGTCCTCGGTCTGTCCGGTGCGAAGCATGGAGCGCATCATGTTGACAGCTTCGAAGACCCACACATAGAACCTCTCGGAACTTCCTCCCTGAGCGGTCTGGTAGCAGTTGCTGCCGGAATATTGTATGAGCATCTGTTTCACAGAGAGTTGCAGACTGTGGAAGATGTCGCTCCAGTGGTTTTTGTTGAAAATAAGTTGAGTGCTGCCTTCAGGGAATGAACGGTCGAAGTCGCTGCAGGCCTGCTCCTCCATCTCATCGGGAGTCATCGCTGCAAGTTGAGCGTATTGCTGACTGGTGGCCCGAGCATCGTCGACGAGCAACTTCACGTAGAAGCTTGTCATCTCATTAGGCTTAAGCTTTTGTGTGAGGTGCACCACATGGTCAGGCTCTTTCAGTCGAAATTCTTTAAGCGCATAGCCTGAGCCGTACCACACTTGCGGATAGAGCAGCTTCTCATAGCAAGAATCGGCAAACACCTTCTTTTCCTCCCACTCCATCTTCATCGTCCCTGGTACAATGCATCCTATAGGCTTACCATTCTTCATGAGACTGTTCTCATGAAGACTCACTTTCTCATAAGGTCTCCATTTCGATGCATCCCAGCTGAAGGGGATATAGTGATAGTCAAAAATCTTGTCCTCAGGATAGTAAGCCAACTTTGTGCGCACATGAGCCTCCTTTTCCACAGTGCTCTCATTGTGCACTGTCACATTCACGCAGACGGCGGTTTGTCCGTCTTCCATTTTAGTGGCAATGTATTCCAACCGATAGTAGATGTTATTGGCGTAGTAGTCAGCAAAGGCTACGGGTTGATGGTTATCTTTTAGCCACATTTTAGATAGACGGAAGTTGGGCACAAAAGGTGGGTCGTCGAAAGCAAACATCAAGAGCATGTCGTCCTGAGTCTTGGCTTGTCGGTCGCGTTCCGGATTGTTGGCCACTCCCTGGGTGACCGTGCGCCGTGAGAGCACCAAAGAGGGGTTCACGAAGAGCCAGTCGGGCGAGTGCACAGGGTTGATGAGTAAGTTGACGGTCATCGGAGGTGCATATCTGAAAGGCTGTTCCTCTGTAAGCTGGCTCCATGACATACTGTTCACTTCAGGATAAAAGGAATGGCGAAAACGGATCAATTCTTCATCTCTGTTTCCTCCTCTTAGTGCGATCGGGAACAGGATGATAAGCAGGATGATGACGGTCTTATTCATAGGTCTATTATCGGAATATTTGGGTCATGGCTCTTCCTCTCCAATATTGAGGAGTCTTGAGATTGAAGATATGAGCGATGGTGGGAGCAACGTCGGGTTGTATCATCAGTTGGTCGAAACTTCCGGCGCGCTTAATGTTCTTGCCGAAAGCCACGAAAGGCACTTCTAATTCCTTCAGAGTGATGCCCCCATGACCTTTGCCTATGCCCCCGTGGTCGCCTGTGACGAGGAAAATGGTGTCGTCGTAGATACCGGTATCCTTAGTTGCCTGGATGAGGCGTGCTATACCGTCGTCGACAAGTTTCTCATAGCTGTAATATTTCGGTGTGTACCATCCGAAGGTGTGGCCGCTCTCATCGACTCCTCCATAATAGCAGAAGAAGAACGCCGGTTTTTCGTTCTTGATGTAGTTTACAGCCTTGTCCGTTATCTTGTAGGGAGGGAATATTTCACCGCTCGTCTTGTCGGGCACGCCACTGTTGGGCACGTACTCATTGTAGCCTACAGCCAGCGTGTCGATGACATAGCGTATGCCATCCCAGTCGTAGAGTGCTCCGGTCTTCGCCTCGGGATACTGTTCGTAGAGTTCGGTGAAGATAGTGGGGAATATTCCGTGATTAGTGACAGCCGGTGAGGGTATCTCGGGCGTCTTGCTGTTCCATTTGGTGTAGCCGGTCACCTCGGTTCCTGCTCCCATCATCATTGAAGCCCAGTTGATGGCTGAGGCCGAGGGTAGCACCGAGCGTTTTTTGAGAGTGTAGCATCCCTCGCGCATCATCCTCTTCACGGTGGGCATATCGGCAGTGTCCATGCTGGCAGCTGCCCAACCGTCGATACCAATGAGAATCACGTGATTGGCTTTCCACTGACTTTTGAGTTTTTGTTGGTCGGCATCAATATCGTAGCTGTTATACCCCTGGCTTTTCATCCTCTGCTCTGCTTTGACCACCCGTCGGTAGAAATCAGCATAGTTTTTATGTTCGGGCTGTGTCCATCCCACTTCGGCCAAAGCCATCAGCCTGGGATAAGCCATATACTCGGCTCTTTCAGGTGTGGTCACCCATTCCGTCCAAAGGTTGCCCTGCACGCCTAACATCAGCTCCGGATGACGGGTGCCTTTAGGCAACGGGTCGTATTCATAAGCATCGCTCAGTGGAAGATAGAAAACGTTGTCACGCGCGGCTGTTGCTGTTTCTTCTTGGGTGTAGTCAAGGTAGCAGTGCGAGATGGGTGTCATGATGACTTGGTGACCCATTTCAAGTGCATTCAGTGGACTGTAAATGAAATTGTAACCAGGCTCTGTCGACTTCTTATAGCTGGAGGGCAGAGGATGCCAGGCCATGACGGTGGCGCTCTTCGAAACATCGCCGTCGAGAATCTCATCCCAACCTATTATTCTTTTGCCATGGGCATTGACGAATTTCTCTATCCGTCGGGTGAAGTAGCCCTGCAGCTTAGCCACGTCCTTGATGCCCTCGCGTTGCATCAGTCGTTTACAGTCGGGGCAGTTGGCCCAGTGGCTGCGGTCGGCTTCGTCGCCTCCAATGTGGATGTATTTCGCGGGAAAGAGCTTCATCAGTTCGGAGAGTATATTCTCGCAGAACTTGTAGGTAGCTTCCTTACCTAAGCAGAGTTCCGCGCTCTGCTTGTAGTTATAGCCTCGGCAGGCCAATTGTGGGAGTGCCTTGAGCACTTCGTTGCTGTGGCCGGGCATGTCGATTTCGGGTATCACGGTGATGTGACGGACTGCGGCATAAGTCACGATGTCACGGATGTCGCGCTGCGAGTAGTAGCCTCCGTAAGCGTTAGGTGTGTTACGGTTGCAGAATTCCCAGTCGGCTGAATGTTTCTGCCACTCAGAGTGAGGACGATAAGCAGCTTCTGCTGTGAGCTGAGGATAATGCTTCATCTCAATGCGCCATCCACCGTTATCAGCGAGATGGAAGTGGAAGACGTTAAGCTTATAGTAGGCCATGAGGTCGAGCTGTCGGAGGATGAAGTCTTTGGAGAAGAAGTGACGGCTCACGTCGAGCATGAATCCTCGATAGCCAAACCGGGGTTCATCAATGACTTCGCAGCAGGGTGCTTGCAGCGATGTCCGGTCGGGACTGATTTGTAACAGTGTCTGCATGGCATAGAAGAGTCCGGCTCCGGTGTTGGCTTTGATGTCAATGCGGCTGGGTGTGATGCGCATCTCGTAGGCTTCTGCATTCTTCGATTTTATAGGCGCAATCATAAGCTTTACCACATTGGATGCCGACGGATTACTACTGTTCTTCAATTTGAGAGGCAGTGTTTGGAGCCAACTGTCAAGCAGGTTTCTTTCCTTGCCTTTAAGATTGGTATAGAGAGTTGTTGAGG
>ONMG01000246.1 GCA_900318855.1 uncultured Prevotella sp. | reverse complement strand
TGGAACTTCCACGATGTTGTCTTCGGTCATCCACATGAAAGTCTGCACTCCCCCATACCTTTCGGATTCCGTCCTGTTTCTTTGGGGCCAGTCATTAGCAAAGGCTGATGTTTTCTGCATTCTATCTCTCATAAGGTAACTTTCAATTACTAATCGCTTAATTGTTAGGTTCAGCCCTTCATGGAGCGTTACCGATTACTCCACTATTATGGCTTCGGCTGACTTCTCACGGCAAGCTTTACTCCGTGGCTTTCGTAAAAGCAACTAATCACCATGTCCGTGAGACCTCCTCGGATAAGGGCATTGTCTTTCCATCTTATGCCTACTTGATTTACTATGTATGTTCCGAATAGTTATTGGACTTCAGTGCTTTTTGCCACCTTATCCACATACTTAGCCTTGTATCAAGTTTCTGTACGTTAGGCCAGATGTTTGCCGCTGACTTCTTTCAGATTCCAACTCGCGATGGACACCCTTGTCTCTCTGGCTATACGATTCCCACTATCAGGGCTCGTTGGGGACTTGCACCCGTTAGACAATGCTCATGCCGAGCATACAAAGAGGTAAGCACCTACGGTTGGTGCTTACCTCCTACAAGGTTGTTCGTTGGTTCTCGTCCAGAAGACTTTATCGTGCCGTGACCTTGAAGCTCTTGCCGCCGGCCCTCACAACGTAGATGCCGGGTGCCAGGTTGCGGATGTCGTTGCCTGATGCCTTGAATTCATCCACTAGCTGACCACCCACAGTGTAGATGCTCACCAGCTGACCCTTGAGACCCACTAAAGAGATGCCGTTCTTCACACCGCGCACTCCGGCTTCGGCACCAAGCACATACCCAATGCCCGTTGTGGTGGGTGTATCCACCACGATGTTGTCGATGAACACATAGTCGTTGCTGCCACTCACGCTGGCCTCGAAGAACAGTGTGGCGAAGTTGCCGGTGGTGTTCTTGAGCTCCAGGTGGTGCCGGTGCCAGCCTTCGGTGCTGTCGTTGATAAAGATAGTGTCGCCGAGTGCCACGTACTTACCGTCGTCCACATTCTGCTTTACGACGAGATAGGCCGGCTTGCTGTAATGCTTGGCTATGCCTTGATAAACCCAGAAGTCGACGTAAGCCTTGTCGGCTACCTTGAACTTCGGTGATACGAGGTATCCCTTCTGGTTGTTCTCATAGAAGGAGCCGAAGAAGAAGAGAGCCATACCGTTGTCACCGTCCTGCGACTTGTAGGTCTTACCGTCCTGTTGCTCCGACCACTTAGCGTAGTTGCTCGTCGACGAAGCCAGCCATACATTGGTCGTCTCGGCGCCGTTGGCAAACGACTCCTTGTAAGGCAGTGTATAGGGCTTACCGAGTACCACATTGGCGATGTAGGCGTAGTGGAGGTCGTAGCCGGCATCGGTGTAAGGAATCACCGTGTAATAGTGCACAGCCTGCGAGTCGGCCGTCTCCACATTGTCCACATTGTAGCTATGGCTGCTGGTTCTGCCCAAGAGCTTGAGCTTCTTGTTTGCATCCTGCTCCTGGGGCAGATATTCAGCTACGATGTACTTCAGCGAGCCATTATTGATTACTCCGCCGTGGACACCACCCTTAGGAGCGTCCCAGGTGATGACGGCACCCGTATTGGAGGCATTGCCTTTCACGGCATAGTTCTCCACGTTGAGCGGCTGGTCGACGCCCACGTAGCAGGTGTCGCTGCAAGCCTTGCCGTTTCCGTGGTCATTGGCCGGTACTACCATGTAGGCGTCGTAGCCCTTGAGAGCCGATTCATCGGTCCAGGTGAGTTGTGCTCCGGGATCCACCTTTGTGAAGGTCTTCACGGGAATAGTGTTGTTGGTTCCGCGGAAGATGTTCACGGTGAGGGTGCCGGTGAGGGCTCTGCCTGCATAGTCAGTAGTAGGAGCTGTGCAGCTGACGGTAGCCTTCAGCGCACCCGTTTGGTCGTTCACAGCCTTCAGAGCGGTTACGGCCGACGGGGCAAAGGCTGATGCTACCTTCTTGATGACAAGGCTGTCGATGGTGGGCGACAGATAGTTGGCCACTGCCGTACTGATATTAATGTAGGGATAGTACTTGCCGTCGGCCGGGGCCACGATATTGAAGCTTTGGAGCAGGTTGGCATTATATCCGGTGCGGGGCAGTGAAGCTATTTTCACGAGGTTCACAGGCTTTGCAGAACGGGTGTATCCAAACTCTGCGGGCACTTCGGCAGTGCCATAGACGCTGTTGTCCCAGGTGAAGCTCACTTCGTAGACCGAGTCCTTGGCCAGCTTGATGGCCGGGAAGAGCACGCTCATCGTGGCAGGCAGGGCTTCGGACTTAGGATAGTAGCTCAGCTCAAGGTCGTGGCTCCAATTGTTGTACTGCCATCCGCTCACTTCGTAACCGTCGACGGGCTCGCCGTTGAGGAACGACTTGAAGAACTTGGCACTGCTCTCGTCGTCGAAGGTGTTGCTATAGGTGGGAGTGTAGACGCCGATGAATGCCGATGCAGTAGCACGCTTGCCTTCGCCTTCGGCATTCTGCATGGCCACGGCGTATTTATGCATGTCCACACCCTTCACCGTGGTGTCGGTGTAGCTGGCCTTCTTGCCGGCTTCCACTTGGAGTGACGTGATGGGGTCAGCTGCATCGTCGCGGTAGACTTTGGCTGTGAGGTTCCCAATGAGGGTGTCGCCGGCCAGTGTCTTGGTGGGTGCGGTGAAGCTCAACTCTGCCTTCATTTCGCCTGTTGAGTCAGGGGTGAGGGTGAGCTCGGTCGGAGCGGCAGGAGCCTCGATGCCTCCCAAGGCGTCGACTGATATCTTCTTGACGAACATACCCGTACAGTCGGGACCCTTACTGGTGCATACCAGAGCAAAGTAGTAGGTGCCAGCCTTGTCGACATGGAAGTCGTTCTCCACGTCGGTCAGCTCGCCGCTTACGTCGAAACTGTCGCATTGGGCTATCAGCTTGAAGCTGGTGGTGTCGCTGGGGTTCGTTCCGTAGAGTATCTTGTACGACTCGGTGTAGTCTTGGAAGGTGTTGCGCATGTTGTAGATGAGCGCGTAGGCGATACCGGGCTTGAGGTTCACTCCCGGCGTAACCAGCCAGTCATTGGTGCGGTCCTTGATGGAGTAGGCCGAGGTATTGATGCCCATGCATTGGTTGTAGGAATTGTACTCCCAAGTGACACCCTCGCCGCTGCCATCGATGATAGTGAAGAGGGGAAGGGTCTCCTGAGAATAGAAGTCCTCGCTGTAGGGCACATCGTAGGCGTTACCGTAGAGCACCTTGTTCGACTCTGCCACAGCACCCGTCTTGTCGGCATTCACCGGGTAGACACGGTAGTAGTATCTTTCGAGCTTGCTTCTCAGGGGCTCAGTGAACACATTGCCGGAGATGCCCTGGGCTACGGTGGTGCTGTCGGGCATGCGCACAATATTGTATTTCATGTTGGCCATGTCGAGGTAGCCTTTGTTGATGCCTGCCTTGGGAGCTGTCCAGGTGAGCTTGAACTGTCCGGCAGTGCTGTCGACAGCCAGCTTCACGTCGGTCACGGGCTCAGGAGTGTCGTAGCCCACATACTGATAGAGGTAGTTGTTAGGCGAGAATCCCTCGCTGTTGCTCAGTACAACGGCCATGTAGTGATTGTCGTTGGTCAGGCTAATGGGCTGTGTCTGCTTGCTGCCCGGAGCTACCGAAGCATTTTGCTTGACTGCAGTGCCATCCACATAGATGGTCATATTGACATTACCGGAGAGAGCAGTGCCGTCGTAGGCCTTTGTAGGTACAGTGAAGCAGAGGTCGCCGCTTTGGCTGGCCGTGCCGGTGAAGCTGAGGCTCAGGTCACCGATAGCAGCAGGCGCCTTGTCCTTGGCTTCCTGGCTCCTGAAGAAGAGGGAGGAGAGCTGCTCGTTCTTGTTGAGCGAGTTGATGAGTGTGGCCTCACCGGTGTTCACGTCAACAGAGTAGAGTGCTTCGCCGGTGCCGGTCACAGCTTCCCAGATGAAGGTGCCCGTGCGACCGTCGTAGCCCATCGACTGCACATAGTTGGCAGGTGTCACTCCGGGCTCACCTATCATCTCGGCTTCGCCCGTGGTCTTATCGATGGCATAGTAGTATCCGTCGAGTCCTATGCTGTAGAGCTTTCCGTCGGGAGTGGCTCCTAAGGTGAGGGGCTGGAAGTCGTTGCTCCATTTCTTCAGCACCTCGAATCTGCGCGTCTTGTCGTTGAACACAGCCCAGTTGAGTCCGTTGAGCTGGTCGTTGTAGAGGGCCGCATAGAACTTGTCGCTGGTGGGGTCGTAGGTCATAGCGGTAGGGATGTAGCCATAGGTGGCCTGCGGATAGGTTTCCTCCCAGCGTTTGTCAAACTTGGCCGAGTCGAGCTCCATGTAGCGCACACCGTTGAGGGCACCCATGATACTCATGGGGTAGACGCCAAGGAGACGGTCACGGCCGAAAGCGCTCGACATGAAGTTATAGATGGTGGCTGTAGCCACGGCCTTGAAGTTGGCCTCATCGCCGAAGGTGTAGCTGTAGACACCGTAGGGCACGCCTCCCAAATTGCTTCCGGCCCAGTCGTCGGAGTTGGTAAGGTTGCCATAGAAGGTGCGACCGGCAAAGAGGCTGCTCACAGCAGTGGCTTTCACGTTGCTCTTGAGCGTCCGCTGGGGCAACTTCGATGCGTTGGGCAGTGTGGCTTTCGGCGCTATCACTCGGGCCAGCCGGTAGGGCTCGCCGCTCTTCTCGGGCAGCTTGAACTGAGCGTAGCCCGGCGCCGACGCCGCCAGGACGAAGGCCATGGATAAGAATAAAGATTTGTTCATAAGCGCAATGTTTATAGAATTACACGATTACTTTACGATGAGCTTTTTGCCAGAGCGGATGTAGATACCGGGGCGCAGTCCTGCAATACTGCCCGTCCGGCTGACCAGACGTCCGTCGGGCGTGTAAACAGCGCTCTGCTGCGGCTGGCTCACTGCATGCTGGCTGATGCCCGTGCCCACTCCGCCTTTCAAGGTGAAGAGACAGGAGGCCAAGCTGACTGGGTCGACATAACTGAGGCCACTCAGATTGATGAGCTGAGCCTTGTAGGTGGTACCGGGAACACCGTTCTCGAACGAACAATGGAAGTCGACGTCCTTCACCTGGCCTGCCTCACCAAAGACGAACTCGGGTTCGAAACTGCCTTCCACACTGTTGCCCTTGGCATCGGTAATGTAGACGGTGAGGTCGTTGGCAAAGACGCCCTGGGTCACCTTGACGTGGGCGGTCAGGGCAACGCTGTCGGCGGGCACGGCTGCATTGTCGTCGAAGGACAGCTGACGGGCCATCTCGATGAGGCCTTGCTCTGCCGGCGTGGCGAGCACTTCCACAGGCTGTGGCGTGCAGAGCTTGGTCGTATTCTCGTCGATGAGACCGATGCTGTAAGAACCAGGTTCCACAGAGAAGGTGTTATTGATGGCCACTTGCATGGAGTCGCCGGTGGATATGTCATATTTATAGTCGCCACTCTGGGCCACAATCGTTCCCTGAGCGTCGAAGAGTGCCGAATGAATGACGCCGCTGTATTCCATCTCACCCCGGTTGACTACGGTGGCCGTCACTCGCGAGGTGATACCCGTGTAGACTTTGGTCGACTGCATTCTGTGGGCTTCGAGCTGATAGGCTGCGGGTTGATGGAAATGCACGTAGTCGTGGTCGAGAGTGAGGTCCAAAGCGTTGCTCTTCGTGTAGCTGTAATCACGCACACGGAACCAGCGCTTACCACCGGCGTTGCGCACGATGGGACGGATGACGTAGTGTCCGGGCTGAAGCTGCGAGAAGCTCACGGCCGGTGCATTGAGGCCGATGATAAAGGTGTTCTGAGGCAGTGACACTCCGGTCTTCACTACATGGGTCTGCACCAGATTGCCTTTGTCGTCATAGACGCCAAAGCCCAAGTCGATTGTGGCGTCCTGCCATCCCATGTTGGCAATCTTGCCCGTGAGCCGGATACCGGCCGTCGATGTAGTGCTCACTGAGTCGGCATTAGCCTTGGTGTGCTCCATGCTCACCACCTGCAGCCAGGGCTCACTACCCTCCACGGGAGGCTGTATGCCCACGATGATGCCCTGCTTGTAGTTGAACCCGCTTGTCGAACCACCTGTGCCCTGCAGGGGCGGGGTGAGGGCAGAGGTGCGGAAGTAGCCGTTCGACATGCCGCTCCAGCCCCAGTTCACATGAATGAGTCCATCGGCATCGTAGCCGTCGAACACAAAGGCGTGTCCGCCCGAATTGCCAGTGAATCCCGTGGCAAAGACGGGTCTGCCCGCTACCACTTCCTCACGGATGATGTCGTCCCAGTCCTGCTGCGTGTAGTAGTTGCGGTTCAGACAGCCGAAGCCTTTGTCGTAGCCGAAGTTATCGGTCAGTGGTTTCAGCCATTTATCGATATTGCTGCCACTCTGCTGCCCGTAGGCCATATCGACAGCCACGCCACAGTCGCGCATGAGCAAGGCCACGGCCATGCGGGCTGTGTCGGTGGAGTTGGCACCATACTTGGGAGTCATAACGTCCCATCCGTAGTGGCTTTGGCTGAAGTCTACGCTCAGGGTCTGGTTGAGGGTCTCAGGCTTGTAGGTGTGCTGACCTTTGCCCTGGGCCGGGTATTTGTGGTAGTACATGATTTGTGCCATGGCCGTGGCCACGCAGCCCGTCGCAGCATGCGTAGTGCCCACGTAGCAGGGAGTAAGCAGGTTGTAGGGATAGGTCTGGTCCCAGGCTATCTCGCCCAACAGTGGTTGCACGGGCGTCACTGTAACGGTCTGCTGCCTGGCTTTGGCTGCAGTGGATGGTTGGGCACGCAGCCAGTCAATCTCGGATGCATAGTCGTCCAGCCAGCAGCGCACCTGCTCAGGTGCCGAGGCGTAGTCGAAGGACCCCTTGTCGGAGTAGCCCAGTATGGTCTCGGCCTCATCGTCGCCTGCTACGATGACAAAGCCTTGATTGTTGCCGTTGTTGAAGACGTAGTAGGCCGGCGTCTTACCGCCACTCTTGTAGGCGAGCCGCATGGGGGCACGCGACGAGGAGGGCACCATGATGCCTTTACTGCTGAAGAATTGTTCGGCCTTCTGCCGGGCTGCCGATGGACTGACAGGGGCAGCTCCTGCCGTCATGGTTACGGCGAGATAACATGCTAAGAGGGTAACTTTTCTAATCATATCCTTGGATTTAATGATTGTGCAAAGTTAGTCAAAGATGTCTTGATGGCATACTGGCTGGGGCTGAAGGCTGTCCAATTTTCTGCTATTTGCACGAATCTGCACGGTTAATGCTATCAATTGTACGGATTCACACCCTATTCGTGATTAAAATGAAAGATTATGAAGTTGGACAGATGGAGGCACACACGGTAGGGCCTTCACCCAGAATTAAGAGGGGACTGGCGTCTGTAAGTGAGGGATGTGGCAGAACAGGAGGAAAGGTGAATGACCCAATTGCTATAAATATAATAAGGTATAGCTTCTGCTGGGAGACCGTGAACGGAGGAGGGGCGCGATGTGGGTTAACGAATGTGGAGCCAACATGCCCAATGACGCATGAACGGTGTTGGACGACTTAGCAGTTGGCCACTTCGTCCTTTGCCCTTCGGGCCTGCTGCTGATATTCGGAAGGAGTGAGCCCCGTGATGCGTTTGAAAGAGGTGACGAAAGAGGTGCGTGAACGGAAGCCTACACTCAGGGAGATGGCCTCTATAGTGTAGTTGCCATAATGCGCTAAGTCGTTCATCCGCTTGCATGCCACCTTGATGCGGTATTCGTTGAGAAAGCTGTTGAAATTGCAGCCATAGCGCTCGTGAATGAGTTGCGACACCGTCTTATATTTCGATTCGGTAAGCGAGGCCAGTCGCTCTACGCTGAAACCACTTTGGCATATCTCCTCATCGTTCTCCATTACGTTGCAGATGCGGTCAAGGAGTTCAGTGTCGATG
>ONMG01000226.1 GCA_900318855.1 uncultured Prevotella sp. | reverse complement strand
TTCCCATCCGCTCCTGGCTGAAGCTCGACCCGGCCGGCAACGGCCGCTATGTGGCCAAGCTGCCCCAGTTGATTCGAGTGGGTGTGAGGTACGATGACGAAGGCAATGAGTCGCCATCCTACTTCTATGCCTTCCCGGTAAAGGAGTATGAAAAGGAGGATGGTACCACCTTCTGCAAGGCCGACACCTTAGCCGACGGCACAGTGAAGAGCGAGCTTAACTTCGTGATGCGCAACGACTCGCTCATTATGACTGACGACAACTTCTTAGGACTCATGGACAGTGTAATGAAGTGGACGGGCTATGCCGACACCGACATCAAGGTGGGTGCTGTGAAGTACACGCCCAACACTCTGCCAGCCGGTGTGAAGTTGCAAAACTACGTGATGAACTTTACCAACAAGTTCGACCAGCAACAGAACACTACGGTGAAAATGGGCTTCGATGGCACCAAGGCTTATTGGCTGAATCCCTACAACAACGACTCCACAGAGGTCATCGTGGGCACGCTCGAAGAGGGAAACAAGCTGTCGTTCCCCTCGGGCCAATATCTTGGCGCTAACTGGAAAGTTACTCACCACGTGTTCTTCATGGCCAAGACCTATGAGCGCGAGGGTCAGCAGATAAACTACAGCACATGGATTCCCAAGCTGACATTCAATATCGATGCCGAGAAGCGCACTCTGACCACCGACAGCAAGAATGTCATCATCATCAATGCCGGTGACGTGCTGCAATATGCCTTGGGTTATTACTTCAATCCTTCGCTGACAGCCTTCAACGATGTGCCCCGTGTGCCTCAGACGCCCACCATCGATACGGAGCAAAGCTTTGCAGTAACCAACATGGACGATGGCACCTACGGCGGTCTGACCTTCCTACTTCAGAAATATGATGCTGAGGGCAACTACCTCGATCCCTCGAAAAGCTACTACCGCATCTATGCCGACAACGGCGATAAGCCCTACACTTTCACACCCTCTGTCTACACGTCGCTGAAGGCGAATCTGACAGATGTGCCCTTCAGCTACATCGACAATCAGAACTTCTTCTCCTATGCACTTCCAGGCGACAATCAGCAGATAGAGCGCTCGGTTAGTTTCTACGACACGAATGTGAAGCGCTGGGGCGTGCAGGCTGTCTATAAGGGCGGCGGTGAGGAACGTGTCTCGTCCATCGCCTGGTGGAGCACTACAGCCACTGACATTCAGTCGGTAGGCAACCAGAACCGCAAGGCTGTACGCACTGACTACTATGACCTCTCTGGGCGCCGCCTCAGCCAACCGTCCCACGGTATTGGACTGAAGGTGACGACGTTCTCCGACGGAAGCCGTACCACAGTGAAGTCGGATGCCCGCTAATCCAATCATCAGGCTGACCCTTGGCAACCGAACCGTTGCCACTATCCATCCCCACACCTGCCGGACAACAGTCCACAGGCAGTGGGGATTAATGTTAGCATGCCACGAAGTCCAGACATGGACGCAATGATGCCCATGACTATGTTATTATTGCGTACAAGTCTATTGCCAGCTGTTTTATGCACCGCAGGTGCAATTTTACGCGACAGCGATTTTCGTCACCTTTTTCCTACACAATCAGTTATAGTTCTTAGGCTGTTTAGGGTGACGCATGGGCGAAGTAAGGAGAAAAAACCGTTTTTTTTCTTGGATATTTCCCACGCTTTAGCTATCTTTGCGTCAAAGATACAATTGCAAGAAACCTTTTATAAAAGTGAGAAACTATGCTTAAAAAGAAAGTAGAAGACGCACTCAATGCGCAGATTAATGCCGAAATGTGGTCGGCTTATCTTTATCTATCCATGTCGGCTTATTGCTATGCCAACAATATGCCCGGCTTCGGTCATTGGTTCGACATCCAGTATCAGGAGGAGACCGACCATGCGAAGATATTCTTCAACTATGTCGTACAGCGTGATGGCCGTGTCAATCTGAAGCCTATCGATGCTGTCCCCACGGAGTGGAAGTCGCCTCTCGATGTCTTTGAGTCTACTCTGAGCCACGAGCAGAAGGTTACCTCGCTCATCAACGACCTCTTTGCCTTGTCGACGGAAGAGAAGGACTTTGCCACACAGAGCATGCTGAAGTGGTTCATCGACGAGCAGGTGGAAGAAGAGGACAATGCCCGCACCATCATCGACAACCTGAAGATGATTAAGGACAACGGCTACGGTCTCTACATGCTTGACAAGGAACTTGCTGCACGCACTTACACGCAGGCTGCTCCGTTGGCTACCAACGCCTAATACAGGTCTTGGAGATTGGCAGACAAATTAAGAGGCCGGTCACTTCCTTGAGTGACCGGCCTCTTGCGATAACGGCTAAGGGCTTAAGAAGCGATTCCCCGAAGGAAAGCCATAACTACGCTCAGCCCAAGTAGTAGGCTATGGTTATTTCGAACGCCACAGACCATGGAGGTTGCAGTACTCGCGGGCATAGACATTCTTGGCGTCGGTCTTGAATTCAGCCACAGGCTTGTCGGTGGGGGTGAGGTATTTGCGCAGTACCTCATTGTTGTCGGTGATGAGTTCAATGAACTGAATGTAATGAGCCTCGGTCATGGGATGCTCCACCTCGCCTACGGTGACGCGATAGCCGCCTTCGATTTTCTCTACCACGGGGACATGCTTTTCGGTAGCTGCATCGGTGGTATTCTCCTTCAGCTGCTTGAAGCCGCATAGCTCGTTGTCGGTGGGTACGATGACTTCAACAATGTTGTTGCACTGTTCGCATTTATATACTTCGTTTCTCTTTGCCATAATGTTACTGTTAATTTGAGGGTTATTGAATGTTGTTTGGTGATGGGGCATCGTGAGAGGGACGCAGAAAGCATCTTGTCGCACTGTAGCCCCTCAACCACCACAAAGTTAGCTCTATTATTTGAATCAGGCAAATAATTGCCGTCGGCAGAGAATTGTTTTATTATTTTTTTGCTAAAATATTGAACGAGGTAGAATAAAAGGTGAGACAATATGGGCTTATTGAAAAAAGTCCGTGGTCGATGGCAGCCTTGAGTGGGACGAGTGCCCCGGCGGGACACACGCTTGGACCTGCAGCGCGGGATATCTTAGAGAAGTCTCCGTGAGAGTGCACATCAGTTCCTCAGCCATAGGCTGTTTGCAGAGTCGTCGATATTCTGTGCCACACTATGTGGAGGTAGGGGCCCACGAGCATCTATGCACAGAGCTTGACAGATTTTTATCTTCAGGTCTGTTCTATGCCTTGTACCCTCTTTGGACGCCGACAGTCCAGCTTCATTTGGTCTGAACCTCTCCTAAGGTGCCACCTAAGTTGTAGGTTTGGTTGTTGGGAAGGGGGAGCCCGATGCCCTTGCTCATCAGTAGCTTCAGCTCCGGCAGGTAGTGCCAGTACACTTCCCGAGGCTTCACTTTCTTTTGGGTGCAGATAGCACTTGCCATACCCACGACTTCGCCCATCATTCCTGTTGTGCGCATCACACGTATCGTACCTAAGGCAACGTGGGTAACACTAATGTCGCGCCCAGCCATGAAGAGATTGTCGATGTTGCGCGAGTACAGGCATCGGTAAGGTACGGCATAAGGATGAATCAGATGGTGGGTGGTGACAGCCTTGAAGGGCTCTCCTGGGAATTGAACCGCATTAAGTGAGTCGGGACGGTGGAGGTCTATAGACCAAGTGGTCGTGAAGGAGGCATCCTCGTGAACGATCTGCTTCACGATGTCTTGCTCGCTGAGGATATAGTCGCCGAGCAGTCGACGTGATTCTCGCTTGCCTGCGATGTAAGCAACCCAGTCCAGTTTGCGGTTGCGATAGGCACTGTCGCGTAGATGGTTCTTCAGATAGCTCCAGTTGGAGTAGACAACCAACATGCCATAGTCGCGAATGCGCTCAAAGTCGGTCATCTGATTGAAGTTCATACCTGTTTCCCACGTCCATTCTCCCATGTCCACCCGCTGGCAGGTTGAGTCGTTGAACGTCATCCCGTATTCGAACAGTGGAAAGCGTGCCGGATGATTGGTCGCGACGGAATACCATTGTACGGATGCGCCCATTGTCATGGCATCAGCCTTCTTTGGTGCAAGGTGCTCCATGAACTCATCCGAGCCTTCGCGCCCCATGCGATAGTCAGCTCCTGCCAGATAGCCGACATTTCCATCGCCAGTGCAGTCTGCGAAGAGGGGAGCTTCGAATCGCAGCTCTTCGCCCGTAACGATATTCGTAGCCGTAACTGCAGAGATGTGGCTCCCTTGTTTCTCGACCGCAGTGACATGATAGTTGGCAAACAGCTGTAGGTTCTTCTGTGAAGTAATCCAATTCATCTTCTTGTCGTCCTCATAGTTAGACGCGGGCTGCGCATTCCCGCCTTGCACAGGGCCAAATTCCTTCTGCAGGTCGCCGAGATGTCTATAGGGCGCGGCCTCTATTCTGCCTCCGAGATGCACGCGTACTTCAGAACTGTTGTTGCCGCCTACTACTGGCCTGTCGTGGATGAGTGCCACCTTGCAACCCAGTCGGGCAGCAGCAGTAGCAGCACTCATGCCGGCGATGCCGCCACCCACCACGACCAGATCGAACGCTCCCGCTGAAGGAGGTGTCGCTGGCAGATGATGCAGCTGCCGCCTTAAGGCAGCAAGTTGCTTTCCGTGAGCAGGTGGAGGAGTGGAAGCATCCTGTGTCAGGTAGATGGCGTCGCATCGGCCGTCGAAGCCCGTTAGATCGTGGAGTCTCAATATAGCCCGTCCCGCCTTCAGATGGATTTCTCCAGCCTGCTGCCATTCCCAGGAAGAGCCCTCGCATCCTAAGACTCCCCCGATACGATGGCCATTGATGAGCAGGCAGAATCTGCCGGGACCTTTCCCTTTATACCAGGGGGCAGTCCAGTTATAGGTTCGGACATACACCTTATAGATTCCGGTTGTGTTCACGTTTACGGTGGTCGTCGCATCATCAACGGCGTTACCCAGTCCGTGAGCAATTAAGTATGGTGACCCCATGTTGTCCATGAACTGTTGGTCAACCTTCCATCCCCCTGGATGTTCGAATCCTTCAGCTTCAACGAGTATTCCTTGAGCGTGTGCGCCTAAGGCGAGGCACAACAAAAGCGAGGTAAGTAATCTGTGCATGATTAAAGTTTCTTTAGGTTGTTCAAAGTATAGGGTTAGGGTAGAGGGACTTGAGTGTTGCCTCAATTGGAGAAGTTGCGAGGACTTGCTTCGTTCGCTCAGGCAGGTAGGGAGGAAGCACGATGGGACATGTGGCGGGATCGATGAGGATATTGTAGGCGAAATAGTCGGCTGCTCCCTCTTTCCATAGGCTGAGCGCTTTTATATCGACTTCAATGGAGGGGAGGATGGACATCTGACATTGCAGGTCCTCTACCTTATTTATATATAAGGTGGACTGTTCGGGAGCAATAATCATATAGGCTTCAAAAGCGGGACGACCATCCTGCTTGGTAGGATGCACACCCAAGATGAGAGCGATGTCAAGCAGTGAGGTCACCAGCATGCCATCACAGTGCTGCTCGTGAAGTGCCTGTTTCACCATTTTGATTCTTTCCGTTAGCGTCGTGTCGGTGCTCATGGGCGACAGCAGTGGAGCGGGCAGCGGATCGCGGTCGCTCCATAACCGGTCGGTGGGATTGAAGTTCCATCTCAGATTGATGCCACCATGCTGTCGTAGACCCTTCTCCAGTGTCAGCGCCGTGGCAATAGGCGTTGTTCGACCGTCAATACCTACGATGGCACCATTGATGGGTTCCAGCTCCAGTCCCAGCCAGTCAATGATAGCCGTTGCAGGTGGTAAGAGTTGAAAATCGTCCGTGATAAGTGGACGAAGCGTTTCACGCATAGCTTCGTTTTCAGGACAGAGCATGGCCTTCGATGCTGTGAGAATAAGGGTCAGTCCGTCGATGTCGTAGCCGCTAAGCCATTGCACATCGTTCCAATGTCGGGCTATGCGCCGACTGCCATGGCCGTCGGAAGTTGTGAAAACGAAAGCGTCAAGATGCTCTATGCGCATCTCGTCGCGCAAGACTGACAGCTTGTCAGGCAGAGTCTCTTCCATGTCCCATCTTTTGCTAATTCAACATTGCAAAGATAGTTCTTTTTAAGATAAATAACAAAATCTAAGGTAAATAATTATGGGGTTGATGCCCTTTTTTCGTAATTTTGCAAGAGTAGAACGGTATCGGTTGGAAGGACTGCCCTTGGGAGACTTTTGGCAGACTCTTTGCAAAGGTACTAAGAGAGGAAACTATCGAAACTTTAAATATTTAGTAATTATGAAGTATTTAACGAATGACAAGCTGGTCATTGTCGGTGCAGGTGGCATGATCGGTTCCAACATGGCTCAGAGCGTTTTGATGCTCGGTCTAACCCCCAATGTGTGTCTCTACGATATCTATGAGCCGGGTGTTCATGGAGTGTTCGACGAGATTCAGCAGTGTGCTTTCCCGGGTGCCAATGTAACTTACTATGCTCCCGCCGTGGAGGATATGGGCAATCCCGAAAAGGTGGCTGAGGCTGCTAAGAAGGCATTCACCGGGGCCAAATACATCATCTCTTCAGGTGGCGCTCCCCGTAAGGCTGGTATGACCCGTGAGGATCTGCTCAAGGGCAACTGCAAGATTGCTGCCGACTTCGGTGACAACATCAAGAAGTACTGCCCCGATGTAGAGCATGTGGTGGTGATCTTCAACCCCGCAGATGTGACTGCTCTGACCACGCTGATTCATTCCGGTTTGAAGCCTAACCAGCTGACCTCGCTGGCAGCTCTCGACTCTACTCGTCTGCAGCAGGCCCTGGCATTGGAGTTCGGTGTTCAGCAAGATAAGGTGACCGGCGCTCACACCTATGGTGGCCACGGCGAGCAGATGGCTGTCTTCGCTTCTCAGGTGAAGGTTGATGGCAAGCCGCTGTCAGAGATGGGGCTCAGCAAGGAGCGTTGGGAAGAGATTAAGCATATCACCGTTCAGGGTGGTTCCAACATTATCAAGCTGCGTGGCCGTAGCTCATTCCAGAGCCCTGCCTACAATGCTGTGAAGATGATTGAGGCTGCCATGGGTGGCGAGAAGTTCACACTGCCTGCCGGCTGCTATGCCGATATTCCTGAATTGGGCTATAAGGACGTGATGATGGCTCTGCCTACGACTATCGACAAGAGCGGAGTCCACTATACCGTGCCTACAGGCACTGAGGAGGAAATGGCTGACCTGCACAAGAGTTATGAGCACCTCTGCAACATGCGTCAGGAGGTTATCGACCTCGGCATCATTCCTCCCATTGCTGAGTGGAACAAGATGAATCCTAACCTCTAAACAGGAACGTTTCCCTGAAGGGAAGTAAACATAATAAGGGAAAGGCGACTGACTCTTCGGTCATGCTGCCTTTCCCTTTTGCGTTGATAATCATTGATGGACAAGTTCAGCATCTTATTCCGTACGCTCTATCGGCCTCTGTGTCTCTATGCCATGCATTATCTGCATGGAAACATCGAGGAGGCTGAGGATGTGGTGCAGGACTGTTTCGTGAAATATCTGAATCAAGGAGCGGAGAATCCTAAAGCTTTTCTTTATACGCTGGTGCGCAACCGTTGTGTTGACCTTCTGAGGCATCGGTCACCAGTGGATGCGCAAATAGAGCCTTGTGACTTGGAAGGTGTCATCTCGGATGTGGAAGCTCAGGAACGTTCGTTTACGGAGGCACGGCTGTGGACAGCCATTGACCATCTGCCTCCGAGGCAGCGTCAAGTGTTGCTGATGAGTAAGCGTGATGGTCTGCGTTACATCGACATTGCACAACAGTTAGGCATCTCTCCCAAGACTGTGGAGCATCTCATCTCTCATGCTCTTTCCACCTTGCGTGGAAAGCGGGAAGAGATACTCTTTGTGCTGTTGGCTTAATGGCTTGTCGTTATAGTCTCATTCGCCATTCCTGCCGACACAATGGCATGCGTCATTGTGGCTGGAGGTTCAGGCAGGTTGCTGCTGAAATATTACGCTTTCACATGGTCTAATCAATGACAAACAATTGTTGATCGTCTGACGGGCAGACAAAAACCAGTAAAACACTTGCAGTGATACAAAATCGAAGTAAAGAAAATCATAGGCAGGCTTCCGCTCCCAATGGAGTGATGTGTCAGAAGTGATGGGGCAGCCCCAGCGAGCAAGCTCGCTGGCTTCCCCCATCACTTCTGACACACACACACTTGGTGTCAAGCCTGTCTATGACGAAAATCGCTATCGCGTAAAATTGTGCAGAGCGCATAAAATACGCTGCACCTCCTTTACGCACGCTATAACTTCAGTGTCACTAAGGCTATCGAGGCTGAGGGTGAGTCGACGAAGCATTCCGTGTTCCAGATTACTTTAGGCTACAAGTTCGACCTGTAGTCCTGCATAGTGGTATTAATAAGTTATGCCGTTCACTGCTCGACAGTGGACGGCATAACTGTTCTTATTGCCTCAGTTGTTAGTTTTGAGGAATTCGAATGAGGCTATTGTTATTTCCTTAGCACCTTGCGCGCACTGCCGTCGCTGAGCCGCTCGATGGTGATGCCATGCGCGGGAGCGTTGAGACGGCTGCCTCCGATGCTGAAGCGTTGCTTCACCTGCTGGCTGTCGTTATTGACGCTTGAGATGCCCGTTGAAGCCGATTCACCCACGATGTTGATCATTACCTCGGTGTCGCTTAAGTCAAGCTGTTTGAAGGCGTCGACAGCGACATCGGGCACGATGAAGGTAGCGGGGTTAGCGATGTGATAGAAGCTGTGGTACATCGTGATGGTCTTGGGCTTCTCGTAGAGGTCGTCGCCCGTCACTGTCACCTCGGCTGTCGGGGCGATGGCGGGAACCTTGGGTGTCTTGAAGTGCACACGCGAGAGTGCCACATCGTTGGCAAACGACTGATACCAAATCTCGGTGACATTCTGCGGAATGGTGACCTCTTTCAGACTCAGGCAGAACTGGAAAGCTGCCTCGCCGATGCGTGTGGTGTTCTTCACGTCGCCTAAGTTGACGGCATTCAGCAGAGCGTCGTTGTAGCAGATAGAGTCGGCGATATCGTTGAGATTCTTTGAGAGATGGAGCGTGCGCAGATTGCTGCAACCGGCAAAAGCCTGACTCTGCAAGGTGCTGACACTCTCAGGAAGCGTGAACTCGGTGATGGCCGAGCAGTTCTTGAAAGCACCGTGGCGCACGGCTGTCACACCGTCGGGCAGCGTGTTGAGCACCAGCGAGGTGCAGCTTTCGAAAGCTTCGTTGCCCACGTCGTGCAGTGAGGCGGGGAGAGCAATCGACTGCAGGGCTGTGCACTCGCGGAAGGTGCCGTTGCCGATGCGTGTGAGTGTGGCCGGCAGCGTGACTGAAGTCAGCTTCGAGCAGTTGAAAGTGTTCTGCAGTTCGTTGTGCGCATAGAACAGCTCGTCGGGAAGTTGAGTGACACCCTTGCCCACAGTGGCCTCGGTGAGATTCTTGCATCCGGCGAAAGCCCTGGCACCCAGTGATGTGACAGCGTCGGGGATAATGGCTTTGGTGAACTGTTCACATCTGAGGAAGGCGCTGCTGCCGATGGTCTTCAATGTGGATGGCAGCGTGGGCTGTTCAAGGCGCAGGCACCAGTAGAAGGCTGAATCGCCGATGTAGGTGAGGCCCTCTTCCAAGGGGATGTGTTGGAGCGCGATGCATCCCGAGAAGGCGCGGTTCTCGATGCTGGTGATGCCAGTGGGGAGGTCGACCGTCTGCAGATGGGTGAATCCCTCGAACATTCCTTTCGGAACCGCCGTGAAGCCTGCGTCAAGCTTGGCGTAGGTGACGTTAGAACAGCCCTTGAGAATACCGTCGCCCATGTGGGTGATGGAGGAAGGAATCTCGATGGAAGTGAGTGCCTTGTTGTTGGCAAAGGCATGATCGCCGATAGTGGTCACTTGAGCCGGGATGACGAGGGTGGGGAAGGCACAGCCCTGGAAGGCAGAGTTGCCGATAGCGGTCACATGTTGCGGTAGCACCACTTCCTTCAGACTCTTGCACTCGAAGAAGGCAAAGTCGCCAATCTTCGTGATGTTGGTACTGAGGCCGACAGTGGTGAGCAGAGAGTCGCCCTGGCAGAAGTTCGACGGCACCTCGGTGAGTCCGCTTCCCAGCGTCACCTCTCTGAGAGCTCCGCAGTCGTAGAGCACATTGATGCCAATCTTTGTCACGCTGTTGGGTACGGAGAAGCTCTTCATGCTGTGGCATCCGCCAAAAGCGAAGTTGCCGATTTCCGTGAGTCCTTCCTTCAGTTCCAACGACTCCAAGCTTGAGCAGCGGTTAAAGGCAAACTTTCCTATCTTGGTCACAGCTGGCATGTCGACTTTCTGGAGTGATTCCACAGCCTTAAAGAAGTAGTTGGGTACCTCGGTGAAACCCTTGCCCAACTTCACGTACCTCAAGCTCTTGCAGCCCGTGAAGGGACTGCCAGCGAGCGAGGAAGTCTTGAACTGTTTGTTTCCGATGCCGTCGGGCAGCAGCAACGAGTCGAGTGACTCGCAATGGAAGAAGGCGTTCTTGCCGACACTCTTCAGGCTCTCGGGCAAATGGAGCTTTTTCAGGGATGTGCAGTAGGCGAAGCTTTGCTCGCCAATGGATGTCACGGCGTCGGGCAGAGTGAGCGAGTGTAGGGAGGTGCAATAGTCGAAGGCCCTGTCGCCCACGCTGAGTAGCTGCTGGGGCAGGGTGACGTGCTGCAGTGAGGAGCATCCGGTCACATAGTCGTCGGCTCCGAAGAGTCCCTCGGGCAGGGCTGTCACCCCGGAACCTATCACCACCGTGACGAGCTGCTTGCAGCCCGTGAAGGCATGGGTACCGATCTTCGTGACGCTTTCGGGCAGCGTGATGCTCACCAGGCAGGTGTCGAGATAGAAGGCCTCGGTGCCGATGCTTGTCAGATGGCTGCCCGAACCGAAGTCAACTTGCTTCAGGGCGTAACAGCAATTGAACGCACGGTCACCTATAGAGGTGAGGGCACTGCCGAGGTGCACGGTCTCCAAAGCTTCGTCGTCCTGGAAGGCAAGCTCCTGCATGCTGGCGGCATTCTTTGGCAGACTGACTTCCTTAAGCTTGGGGCAGTAGGCGAACATATAGGAGCCCACCACATTATCCTTGGTTGTGTGCTGGGTAGCAGTCTCCTGACCGTAGACGCTGGTGCTGTAAGAGATGAAATAGGTGTCGGGACTGGCCTCGATGGAAGCCCCCGACAGGTCGATGGACTGCAGGCTGCCTACGGCGACCGTCTTCGACGAGTCGGCCAGACTCACATTGTAGCCGGCCATAGCGCGCAGAACGGCTATGTCGGCCCCGTTAATGGGACCTTTTATGGTCAGTGAGGTGATGGAGTTGCGGTCGTCGCCGAGCAGGCTGGCGAGCGAGCCCGCACTTTTCGTTTCCACGGTCCGGGTGCTTTGGGCCACGGCACCGACGGAGCAGACGAGAAGCGCGAACAGAAGAGTAGATTTGATTCTCATAAGCGATAGTATTAATGTTAATAATTTGTTGGTATCCTTATTCGGCTTGCAAAGTTACGCAAAATAAAGCGTAGTGCCAACACTTTGATAGTTTATTTTCGATATTTCTTGCAATTGGTATTAAGTTATGGTGTTATTGCCTCTGACGCTCACGGATGCTTCACGGACTTCTATTCGCTCGGATGTGTTAATGCGAGTCGCACAGCAAGGAGGTTTTACTGGGTTTTGTCAGAATATGATGCACTTTCCTGCGTACATTATTTATATAATAAGACCAACTGTCTCAATTATGGGTGTCCATTGACGAAGTCAGGAAATAATGCG
>ONMG01000232.1 GCA_900318855.1 uncultured Prevotella sp. | reverse complement strand
GGGTATTATCTGGTCGGTGTCGACATTCTCCAGTGGCAAGGGCACACAAGTGGAGGTGATGACATTGAATTTCTGTTTCATACGTACCTTATAATATATATAACAGGTGTAAAAAGGTTATTTGAGCGTACGGGGATCGGTGATGTGTCCAGTCAAGGCAGCAGCTGCCGCCACGAGCGGACTGGCCAGGATTGTACGCGCCCCGGGTCCCTGACGACCCTCGAAGTTGCGGTTGCTCGTCGAGACGCAGTATTTTCCGGCCGGCACCTTGTCATCGTTCATAGCCAGACAGGCTGAGCATCCTGGCTGTCGGAGCGTGAATCCGGCTTCTTTGAGCACCACGTCGAGCCCTTCAGCCTTTATTTGTCCGGCCACCTTCCAGCTGCCGGGCACCAGCCATGCCACCACGTCGGCCGCCTTCTGCCGTCCCTTCACCAATGAGGCGAAAGCCCTGAAGTCCTCTATACGGCCATTGGTGCAGGCACCGAGGAACACGTAGTCGATCTTCTTCCCTAAGAGCTTCTCGCCGGGCTTCAGTCCCATGTAGTTCAGACTCTTCTCAAACGAGGCTCGCTCGGTGGGAACGATGTCTTCGAGCTGAGGTATGGCCTCGTTGATGCCAATGCCCATGCCGGGATTGGTGCCGTAGGTGATGCGGGGCTCTATGTTGGCGGCATCAAAGGTTAGCTCGCGGTCGAACACGGCATCGTCGCCACTGCGCAGCGTGCGCCAGTAGGCCACGGCCTTGTTCCATTCGGTTCCCTTAGGGGAGTATTCCTTGCCTTTGAGATAGCGGAAGGTGGTCTCGTCGGGCGCCACGAATCCACCTCGGGCTCCCATCTCTATCGAGAGGTTGCACAGGGTGAGCCGCCCTTCCATGCTCATGGCCTCTACCACCGGACCGGCATACTCCACGAAATAGCCGGTAGCCCCTGATGTCGTGATACGGCTCATCAGGTAGAGGGCCACGTCCTTGGCCGTGACTTTCGGTCCCAACTTGCCATTAATAGTGATGCGCATCGACTTGGGTTTCTGTTGCAGGATGCACTGCGAGGCCATCACCATGGCCACCTCGGAGGTGCCGATGCCGAAGGCGAGTGCTCCCACGGCACCGTGGGTGGAGGTATGCGAGTCACCGCAGACGATGGTCATCCCGGGCAACGAGAGTCCCTTCTCGGGCCCCACCACATGGATGATACCGTTGCCGAGGGTGTTCATGCGATATTCTTTCAGTCCGAACTCCTTACAGTTGGCATCCAGCGTCTCCACCTGCCGGCGCCCCACAGGGTCGGCAATGGGCTTATCCTGGTCGTGCGTCGGGATATTATGGTCGGGCATGCAAACAATCTGCTTCGGACGGAAACACTTCAGCCCGCGTGCCCTCAACTCGTCGAAAGCCTGGGGCGAGGTGACCTCATGACAATAGAGCCGGTCAATGTAAAGCTGCTGGGGACCGTCGGGCACTGTCTGCACCACATGACTGTCCCATATCTTATCGAATAGTGTATTCATTATTTCGTTCTGAATTTGTTAATACAATCAATGTAAGCCTCAACGCTGGCCGTGACGATGTCGGTATTGGCACCGAATCCGTAGTAGATGCTGCCGTCGTACTCCACCTGCATGTGCACCTTACCCACGTCGTCGGACCCCTTTGAGATGGCCTGGATGGTGAATTCCTTGAGTGTCATCTGCTTGCGGATGATGCGCTTCAGGGCCTTGATGGCGGCATCCACGGGACCGTTGCCCGAAGAGCACTCCTCGAACTTCTGTCCACTAATGTCGAGTCCCACGCTGGCCACGCTCTTCACGCCCTTGCCTGTGGTCACCTGCAGGAAGTCGAGCTTCACGGCATGGGTCTCAGCGGTGTCGGCACCAGCGAGCATCAGTACGTCGGCATCGGTGATTTCCTTTTTCTTGTCGGCCAACTGAAGGAAGGCCTGGTAGAGCTTGTCGAGTCGCTGCTCATCAACATCGACTCCATTGACATGGAGTCTGTATTTGAGGGCAGCACGCCCGCTGCGGGCTGTGAGCACAATGGCGTTGTCCTCTATGCCCACATCCTTGGGGTCGATAATCTCATAGGTCTGTGCGTTCTTCAGCACTCCGTCCTGATGGATACCGCTGGAATGCGAGAAGGCATTGCGTCCCACAATGGCCTTGTTGGCCTGCACGGGCATATTCATCAGGCTCGATACCATGCGGCTCACGGGATAAATCTTCGAGGTGTTGATATTGGTGTCAATGCCGAGATGTTTGTGGCACTTCAGAATCATGGCTATCTCCTCGAGCGAGGTGTTGCCGGCCCGTTCGCCGATGCCGTTGATGGTGACCTCCACCTGGCGGGCGCCGTTGATGACTCCCTCAAGCGTGTTGGCCGTGGCCATACCGAGGTCGTTGTGGCAGTGAGTGGATATCACGGCCCGGCCGATGCCGTCGACGTGTTCCTTCAGATAACGAATCTTACTGCCATATTCCTCGGGCAGGTCGTAACCCGTGGTGTCGGGGATGTTGACCACTGTGGCTCCGGCCTTGATGACGGCTTCCACTACTTGAGCCAGGTATTCATTGTCGGTGCGTCCGGCATCCTCGGCATAGAACTCCACGTCCTCTACATATTTCTTGGCGTATTTCACGGCACGGACTGCGCGCTCAAGGATATCTTCGCGGGTAGAGTTGAACTTATACTTGATGTGATAGTCACTCGTGCCGATTCCGGTGTGGATACGCTTATGGCGTGCGTACTTGAGCGACTCTGCTGCCACGTCAATGTCTTTCTCCACAGCCCGAGTAAGGGCGCAGATAGTAGGCCACGTCACGGCCTTGCTGATTTCCACCACCGAGTTGAAATCACCGGGCGAAGAGATGGGAAATCCCGCCTCTATCACGTCGACGCCCAACAGCTCAAGCTGCTTGGCCACCTGAATCTTCTCTACCGTGTTCAACTGACAGCCTGGCACCTGCTCGCCGTCACGGAGCGTGGTGTCAAAGATAAATAATCTCTCTTTCTCCATATTCAGAAGTCTTAATCCTTTTGGTCGGCAAAGTTATCGCAAAGTATCGAGACTACAAAATAATTCGTTATAAAATTAATAGTTTATCAGCATATTTGTTAGAATGTAAGGTATAAAAGTTAATATATCGCACATTTCAGCGTTATCGCCCTAGGTTATCACGTCTCAGTGGCTACTGCTAAAGGTCGTCATTATCTGACTTCTTCACCATCTAATAGCAATCTAATCTCTATTCAGATTATCGGTACATTACTATTATCTATGATGATTTTGGGGTGATACACATTTTGTGACAATGGATGCTTTCCTCTTTGATGGAAGATTGTCAGGCTAAGGATAACCCACAGCGATTATGGACCAAAACCAATAGAACCCTTTGTGTCAGTGCAAAGGGCCCACAGCACCTGCTTGTTTTCAGGATTATTTCTGGGGCGCAGGATATTTTCAGTGGCAAGCTGGCTCTTCACATGTAGGCACGCTTCCGCGTGGTATTGTGCCCGGCCATCTTCCTCGAGCTCGGCAGACGGCGGGTGGCGCTGTATGGAGAGCTGAACGTAGGGACGGCTGATGCCCTTACCTTGAGTATTCGAAAGATGCTGAATATCATACTTTATCATCCTGACCTTACACTGTCTTCCGGTCGGGCAGCATTGTCCGAGATGGTAAAGATACAGCACGTTGACGGCTCCGGCTGTACCGGTTAAAATCGGCAACGTCGGAACACTGTGCGCCAAGGGTGCCGGATGTTACGCCAATTGGCGGAGACATCTACGCCATATGCCGGAGCTATGTACGCCATATGCCGGAGCTATGTACGCCAATTGGCGGAGACATCTACGCCATATGCCGTACGCAAGCCACCCCCATGATCAAAGCGCCCTGTGAGCCCTACCATTGCAGGCCGAAGCGAAGAGCCCAGGGAGAGCAGACAGGGAGTAGAGGAGAAAAGATTAACCCAAATCGGTCATTAGGATTTCTCTATGTCGTACGGCAAAGAGAAATCCTTTAATTTTTCCCATATAGATAAGAATGATTGTCG
>ONMG01000233.1 GCA_900318855.1 uncultured Prevotella sp. | reverse complement strand
CGTCACCATCAATTGCTGAAATAAGCTTATAACTAACTGATAATCAATGATGACATTTCATCCAACCAAAGATGTGATGAAGTCAGGTGTAAGACTCAAAGGTTTCTTCTGACTTCGTCACTGTTTAATAAAGATCAAATCCCTGTACATAATGATTTACGGTGATGATTTTGGATGGTGCATTGCTAGTGTCCTGTGGCGTTTAGATTCTCAGGCTAAGGATAATCAACAGCTCGTTAATCGATACCCCCCTTCGTGCCGGCGCCAAGGGCTTAGGCCCTTTTCCATTTAAGGATTGGGGGCTTTTTGTTGGCTCCACCTCTCACCGCCCTCAACCCATAAATGGAAAATCCTCCTGCGTCGGATCTTGGCACTGGCATAAAGGAAAACTGTGAAAGCAAGTTGTCGCAATTTGCCCCAGATGCTCTCAACATGGTGAGCAGTCTGGGGCAAGAAGTAATGGAGCGTGTAGAGTGTAAGAAGCGTCAGAATGAGTGGGTGCCAGATAAGACTGTCCTCTTTGCATAGCCTTGTCCCTCGGGCACGTAGACGTCAGCAGAGCATCCCGAAGGCAGTGTAACCTGCATTCTCACCTCGTCTCCTTCCTTATGCCAGTTGATGGTAAGCCGACCATAAACCGTCTCCCTGCTGAACTTCACCCACTGCATCTTCTTTGGAATGCAGGGACGGATGACAAAGTGGCGGCTCATGGGATGGCTGTCGTCCAGGCGCAAGCCTGCCAGCCTACTGTAGAGCCACACCAGTCCCCCACCGAACATCGGGTGATTCCTGGAAGCCTGACCGTTCCACTGCTCCCACGTAGTGGTGGCTCCCTGAGCTATCCACCAGCCAAAACTTGGGAAAGTGGTTTGGTCGAGCATTTCCAAAGCCAGGTCGGTCAAGCCATTGTCGGACAGCGTCTCAAAAAGCAATCGCGTGCCGAAGATGCCGGTTGTGAGATGGTTGGCATGGGCCTTGGCCTCCTCACGCACACGGTCAATCAGTATGGGCCTCAACGAATCAGGCACTCCCATGGACAATGCAAAGATATTACTGCCGGCAGGTCCGAAGGAGCGCGTATTGGCATTATAGAAACGCTTCGTGAAGGCCTGTCGGACTTTGGCTTCAAGAGTGGTCCACTTGGCGGCATCATCCTTGAGTCCTAACACACGTGCGGCCTGGGCACATATATGAATGCAACGCCAATAAACATAGGTGTGCACCAAAGCACGGTCGGGCATGGTGTCGGTAGGGGTACACCATTCACCTAACTGATGCCAAATGTCCATACCAGGGTTGGCCTTATCCTTGAGCTTCATGAGCATCACTCCATCGGCATCGGCCCAGGTTGAGAAGAAATCCACCTGTCGTGTCATGGACTTATAACAGGTAGCGAGCAGGCTGCTGTCGGCATACTGCAGATAGTAGTTATAGGGCATCACGCAAATGGCAGCTCCCCAAGCGGGGCCACCGCCGTCGCCGGGCTGCCAGGGGGCTCCGTTAGGCACATTGCCCGAATGCGGATTTTGGGCGAGCATGATGTCGCGCAGCCACTTGACATAATAGGCACGTGCATCGAACGTCTGCATGACCATCGAGCTGGTCACCTGACCGTCGCCCGTATAGGCTGCTCGCTCACGATGGGGACAGTCGCTGAAAATGCCACCATGCGCATTGTCAAGCAGAGAGCGCTTCCAGATATGTTGTATGTGATTGAGCAGGGTGTCGGAGCACGCGAAGTCTGTAGTTGTCCTCAAGGGTGCGTTAACGGCCTCAGCAGCAATCTGACGGGGCGAGAGCTCACCTGGCCAACCCATGATTTCCACCTTACTGAATACGAACCAAGTGAAACGTGCGTGGTAATCCTCGAGCCCGTTACCACTCATGATGTAGGTATTGGTTCCCAAATGCTGGTCACAGATGTAACGGATATCAATCTTGTCACCCCTCTTGCCCTTAAACTGCTTGAGGTGCACCCAACCGGAGATTTCCTCTCCGAAATCCACTAAGTAATGACCTTCGCCCAACTGCTTGATGCTGCGCGGACTGAGTTGGGCGGTTATGCAGTCCGACACCGAGGTCTGTGCTTCCAGCTTTCCGTCGGGAGCCTTACGCTCTACGGCCGTCTGCCATTGAGCAGTAGACTTTAGCGGAGTGCACCAGTCTGCATCATAGAGTCGGCCGTCGACCTCCTCACCCGTGAAGATGCCATTTTTCAGAATCCAGCTCTTGCGCGCTTTCCACGTGGTGTCGCTGACCACAGTCCGGCTTGTACCATCGGCATAATTGATGCGCAATTGCAGTTTCAACCTTGGGCTGCCATAGGGCAGTACAAAGTTGTCGGCATACACCACATTGAAGAAACCGTTGCCCAAGATGCAACCCAGGGCATTCCGACCCTGACGCAGAAGGGACGTGACATCGTAGTAATTGTAGAGCACGCGGTAACCGGTGAATTGGTTTTCAATGGCCACGCGGGTGCGTTCGATGTCCGGGCGCCAGGAATAGTCCGTCTGATTGGGCGTGAGGTAGTCGTGTCCCACTCTACGGCCATTGAGCCAAAGCTCATAATAGCCCAGTCCGGAGACAAAGACATAGGCCGAGCGCACAGGCTTACTCAAGTCGAAGTCCTTGCGGAGCAGCGGTGCTGGCTTGTCGGTCTTGTCGGAATCACGCGCCATGGCCTCCTCGGTCTCCCAGGGAGCCCCAATCCAGTGTGCCGTCCAGTCGGCATCACGTAGCATTCCCATTTGCCATTGCGCCACCTTGCTCCAGGCCGAGGCCTTGCCCCGTGCATTCCAAAGGCGCATCCGCCAATAGCATCTGCCCATGGAGGGAAGCGGGGCACCCTGATAGACAACCCGGTTAGTAAGCTTGCTCACTTTGCCGGTCTGCCAGAGATCGGCCTTGCCCGAGAGCAGACGGCTCAATGACGAGGCTACCTGAATCTCGTAGGCTTCTGGTGTATCATCCTTAGGGACGGCAGTCGGAATCCAGGATAGTCGGGGATGCAAGACATCTATGAGGGGAATGCCACTCATGTATTCACAACGCAAATCCATAGGACTGACAGTGGCCCTCACACGGAGTGTGAACGTCAAGACGGCCAGCAAGACAAACAGTTTCTTCATATCGTTCTTATTAATGGTATTATGCAGTCAAAGGTAACTCTTTAAACTCAAGGAAGCAAGGATATTAGCTTCTTTATTACAAATTTAGAAATTTAAAGACTTATTACTTCGCATCTTCACAATAAATATCTAAATTTGCAGAGACTTAAACGCTACGCAAATGAAAACGAAGACCTACTTGGTATTACTATTGGTGTCCATGATGTTCGGAGTCGGAGGAATGCAGGCTTCCACTCCTCAACGTATTATCTTCGAGACCGACATGGGGAACGACGTTGACGATGCCTTAGGACTTGACCTGCTCTATCGCTACCAGAACGAGGGGCGCATTCGTCTCCTGGCTGTAATGCTCAACAAGCCGGGCTCCGCCCCTGTGGAATACATGGACATCCTCAACACCTTCTACGGTCATCCCAATATGCCCATTGGCAAGATTACCCATGGAGCCAACTGCGAGAACGACGGTGTCAATTATGCCAAAAGTGTCTGCCAAATGAAGGATGCAGCCGGCAAGCCCCTCTTCAAGCGCTCTCTGTCCAACTACAAGAGCCTCATTGAGTCTCCCCAGCTCTACCGGAGGATACTCTCCAATCAAGCCGACCACTCGGTAACGATTATATCCACTGGTTTCTCTACTAATCTTGCCAGGCTCCTCCAGTCGAAGGCCGACCGTTATTCACGCCTCAACGGTCGAGAGCTTGTAGCCCGGAAAGTAAAGAGACTGGTCATCATGGGTGGAAGCTTCAGTCATGAAAATCCGGAATATAACATCCTGCGTGATGTACCTGCCGCCGACTACGTCTTCCACCATTGGCCCACCACACTGATAACCTCGCCTTTTGAGGTCGGCGAGGGTATACTTTTCCCGGGACAGATTATTACCGACTACAAAGGTAAGCCGCACCCCGTAATCGAGGGCTATAAGGCTTATCTAAAGATGCCCTACGACCGCCCCACATGGGACATCACGGCCATACTGTATGCCGTCGAGGGAGGGAAATGGTTCGGTCTGTCGGAACGGGGACAAATCACCACCCAGCCCAATGGGCGCACCCTGTTCACTCCGTCCGCGCGAGGAAAGCAACAATACCTCACTACCACGCCTGAGCAGGCACAGGGCATTCTGAAACGCTTCAAGGCATTATTCAAATTCTGAGCTATGACAGAAGCTACTCATAAGGACAAAAACAGATTGACCGGAAAGCAGCAAGTACAGAAGGTTGTACTCGCCATAGATTCGTTTAAAGGATGCCTGACAACTGTAGAAGCCGAATCGGCAGCAGCCGAAGGCATCAAAGAGGATTGCCCTGAATGCAGTGTGGTGCAGATGCCTGTGAGCGATGGAGGCGAGGGCATGCTCTATGCCTTCTCAGCCGCACTGGGCGGTGAGATAAGAAGCGTAGAGGTGCACAATCCACTCATGGAACCCGTAACAGCCCGCTATGCAATAGTGGCCCGCAAGATTGCCATCATTGAAGTAGCCGAAGCCTGCGGTCTGAAACTCATACCCCCCGAGCGCCGCGACATAGCGCACGCCACGACTTACGGTGTGGGCGAGCTGGTTTTAGAGGCCTGGAGACAAGGATGCCGCAAATTCTATATTGGACTCGGAGGTTCGGGAACGAGCGATTGCGGGAAAGGGATGATGGAGGCCATACGTAACAGGGGCATGCGCGAACAACTGTCGACAGGCAAATTCATTCTTGCTTCCGACGTCACCAACCCGCTCTACGGGCGTAATGGGGCCGCAGAGATATTCGGCCCACAGAAAGGAGCCACTCGGTCGGACATTCGCCTATTGGAGCTCCAGGCTCGGCGCTACGCCTCTATGAACAGATTAGCGCTGGGTCGTGATTGCTCGATGAAGCCCGGTGCAGGTGCTGCAGGCGGATTGGGTTACGCCTTCATGGAATTCTTTGGTGCAAGGATGGAAAGCGGAGCCGAACTACTGCTAAAACTCTGCCACTTTGACGAATCAGCGCGGGGCGCGTCACTGATTATCACGGGTGAAGGGAGTGCCGACCGGCAGACCTTGATGGGCAAGTTACCCTATATCGTACTGAAACATGCGATGAAGCTGCACGTCCCCGCAGCGCTGATTGCAGGTAGAATTGAAGACTATGAGGAACTGAAGGCTGCCGGATTCGCCCATCTGCGCTGCATTAATCCACCGGGACTACAGCAGAAATTTGCCATGAGAAAGGCAACGGCCGAGGCCAACATCAAGGCTGCATGCAAAATGCTGATGACTGTCCACCAACCGGATATGAACGATGAATAAGCACGCTATTGCTTGTCCATCTCGCCATCAGCACCGAATATCACCTTATGGTGGGTCATATCAAGTCGATAGCTCATTGGCAAATCGCCGTGGTCACCACGATTCTTGCAATAGATAACGCCATCCTGATAGTAGAATTCATCATTGGCCTCAGTGCTCTCTTTCCCATCGCCATCTGAATAGTTAATGATTTCTGTTATCTTGTCGCCATGGATGAACAGCGTCACAAGACCATAACTGGCCTTTACTGTCCACTTACCCTGTATCCAGTCGGGAGCACGTTGTGGCCGCACTTCTCTGAAACTGTCGGTTTCGGTAGTGTCGGCATCGACCACACCATCTGAATTGGTTGTCGTAGCAATGGGGGCATCGCCACTCGAAGGGATAACCGCTGAAGTATCGGCGGAACGGGTGCAAGTCAACACACCATAAAGAATGATGAAAAAACCGACAAGGACCAACAGGAATGCCCCAAGATTCGATTTCCTCGGATGGTCAGCATGATGCGGCCATGGCTCCCCCACAGGACCTTGATGCCAGTCGGGAGAACCGCTGGGGACGGACGGAACGTGTGGCGATGACGGCACTTCAGGCTTCGTAATACCGGCAGAGGATTCGGACGGCAAATCTGCTTTTGGCTCGCTGTACGAAACGGGATCAGCTGACGCTGATTCATCCAATGAAGGTTCTTCGGGTATCAGTTTCTGTACGAAGGGTGTACCACATCTCGGACAGACGCAGTTGATTTCGTTATCCCCGGGTATCACGTCCACCTGATAACGAAAACGACATTTAGGGCATTTGACTTCCAAATCTAAATTCTGAAATAAAACGTTTAACCAGCGTGAGAGAATTTGCTTCTACATCAATCGTACTTCAGCTTTGCTAATCACTTTCCACACACCGTCCTCCGAGGCAGCAGTACCTTCGGCCTCATTGACGACGCGCGTGGGACGCCCGACAGCTTCGCTGCTCACCTTGCATACAGGCTTGAGCATCTGAGAGACACTGATAAGCGCTGTGGCCAAGGCATCGGGAGAGGTGAGAAGGCTAAAACGTCCTTGCCGGCCATCAGTGGTAACCAGCCGGTAGAGACTCTCTCCCTCACGCTCTGTCGGCGATACGGCAGAGAAAGTGCCGAACTTGTCGGGCGCTGCAAGGAAGAGCACCTGCTCCTTGGGCTCATTCCGGGTGGCCTCTCGAACAGTTGCCGTTGGCACCTCGGCATTAACAGCTTCAGCCTGTTCTGCCATCTCATCGGCCTTCTCCTCCAGCGCCGTAAGCCGACAGCTCAGCATCTTGATTTCTGAAAGCAGCTCCTTCTTCTGCTTCTCCAAGGCAACAATCCTCTCCAATAGTGGAGCTATCTGAGTCTCTACCTCCTTACTTATCTGTCCCGTCAAAAACATGATTCAAGTATTATAAGTTTTCAATAAGGTTATCCCTTATACTGCCGATAATGGGATAGAAGAACACGGCGTCCTCTATAGCATCGCTGCCGGCATGATCATCCCTATTCTTGTTCACAAAGTTCCAGCCACGAATCAAGTGGTGCTCCAAATCACGGCTCACATAATCCTTGAAAACTTGCAGAGAATGGTTGTCCACCAGGAAACGATCAACCACATGCAGGTCATCGCAGAGGTGAATGAAGCTGTCGTTCATCGCCTGCACCTGGGCCACAATCTTATGGCAAATCGACTGGTCTTCCATATCCTCGTAACAGAGCTTCTCTTTGTCAATCATCGAGAAGTTATACTTAAGCGGCTTGTCGAAATCGTCCATGAGGAGATTCAGTTGTCTCACATTCTCACATCCGGAGCTGTCCCTGACCTGCATTAAGGCACCCCGGCAGGTTATCTGCTTGGGCTCCTTTCGTTCCATGACAACAGAGAATCCGTAATCGCCGTACTTCTCATTATAGACATGCTCAAAGATATATTGTGTCAGCATGTCGAGTTCACGCTGCGAGCCCACAATATCGAGCAACTTGGAGCCAGTACCACTGAACATCACACTTCTTGGCTTTCCAATACCGCGGTGGAGCATCATACGGGCCACATAATAGATGAGGGCTGAATAGAAATAGATGAACACTATCTTCAGTCGGCTATCCTCGCCCAGACGCATATTGTAAGAGAACACATCATTGCCACCCACAGCCTTATTATTGATGACAGAGAAGAGGAAGGCATTGATATCCTCACTCTTGTGCTTGCCAACAATATCGTCAAGAATGCCATTGAGCTCACCATAACGGTCGTCATCGGCATCGAACAAGCGTTTGAAGTAACTCACGTAGCGGACCAGCATAGGATTAGTGTCTCCATGAGGAACATCCGAGAAACCATCACCGAAAAGCACATTGGCTGCAAAGCGGAAGGAAGTGAGCAACGAGGGCTGATGCGCATTGCTCTCGTAGACCACCACATCACTCGATCCGCCACCAATATCGATGCTTACCACTGTTGACGACTCACCACGGAAGTTACTTGAGTTCTTATAGTAATAGTAAGGAGCAACACTCTCCGGCATCTGGATGAGGTTATTGTCATCCGCACTGACACCGAAGATATCACTAAAGGTCTTTGCCCATAATGCGCCCAGCTTCCTCACATTTCCTACCTTCATAGAGAGCGGATAGAACCACACAAGCCGCGTCTTGGCAAGATCGCCATTCTCGAGGAGCACCTTGGTCCGCATAAGCAAGGCAAGCTCTGTGAGGTAGGCCTTGACCCGCTTGCTGGCCGAAGGCTCAGTCGACCATTTCAGATTGGGAACGATACGGTTGCCATAGCCGATGCTTTCTTTCTCATAGATGAAGGGAATATTGGCATCACCTAAGGCTACCACCTCGTCTACGGTATCGGCATCCATACGTTCACACTCCGAGAGAACGGTGCGCTGCGGGAAACCATAATCGCCTCCTATATCCTTGGTGACGAACTCCTGTTTCATGATGACATCGTAAAGAATGCTTTCGCCGTTATAGAGTTTTGCCAGCAGTCGGCAGCGCGACGCCGACGAGATTTTCAGAGGTTCGGGCATAGCGCCTCCCCTCATCGACTCCACATGAGTGTTGGTCGTTCCGAAGTCGACCGAGAAGGTGAAAGCCTCATGGCCAGGAATATAGGGGGGCCAGATGGGACATATCACAGCCTGGGCCGCCATATTGCCATGGTCATCGGTGATCGTGACTCCTATATAGTCGAAGTCGCCTGTTAGCCTATAGTAGACCGAGCCCACTCGCTTCTCCGCCTTCAAGGAACGCGTTCGGGCTACAACTTCACCGGCCTCTTTGCAATAGCCATTGCGCCAGAATGACAGTGCCAGCGAATAATTGCTGAGACTCCCAAGAGCACGGTCGATGAGCTGAATGTTATACTGGCCTAAGCCCTGCGCACGCACGAAGGGGAAGACACTGAGCGCCATCGGTACGGTGATGAAACATCCTCGGTTGTTCTTGCTGTCATAGCTCAGATCGGTGCCATTGGCTGCTACATAGGTGCGTTGCAAGGTGATGAAATGCCCCTGCTTGCGCACAGGGATGCGCAATGTTGCGGTAACCACTTCATTGCCACCCTCCTTTCTGTGCTCGAATTCAAATAGCGGCTTGCCACCAATGGTCGACCAAAGGTCGCGAACATCAAAATACTTGAAGAATATCGGCTTCAGCGGCAGCAGGAAGTCGTGATCGTCGGCCTCACGCGAAGCCAGAGAGAGATGTCCGTCAAAAAAACAATCTCTGTCCATGGTGTAGTCCAGCTTGATGAGCACCGGCTGGAAAAAATCATCGTCGGTCAACCACGGATACTGGTGAGAGGTGGCAGGCAGTATGCGCTTCTCGGGAGAGGGTGCATAGTCGGCCGGAGTGATGACGGTACTGTCATTCCACGGACTGGTGACATAAATAAAGGTCTCACCAGGCAACTTATTGAGATGATTCTTCAGTACCAGGGGTAAGGGCTCCTCAGGCTTACGCGTCGGCTCTATCATAAAGTCGCTATGAGATATAGCAGCCTTAATATCCTCCGACTTCAAGCCATAGAAAGGAACACCCAACGCTTCGACACCGTCATCAAGACGGGTGTAGTTCTGCTCCAGGTAGACCCTGGCGCGCTCCACATTGTCCAAATCAAGCGCTGTGGGATTGCCTATGTCGCTCAGAATCGACTCATTGACCTCTGTAGGAATATGTGGAAAACAAGCAATAAGATAGCTGTTCACCTCCCCACACATCTTCTTCAACTCTGGATAAGCCGTGAAGAGAGCATATACATACTTAATGAACCGAGGATTGCGCTGCCAGAGCTGACGAGTCTGAGAGAAGAGACTTACATTCTGCTCCACGGGCAGGTCGGCCTGCAATCTCAATGCATTCGGTGTCGCCATAACCAAAGTGACAGGCGAAGTAGAGCCTATCACCTTCCCTTTGTAGACCAGGAAATAAAGCCTGTCCATCTTGTCGAAATTGAAGGCTTCCTTATCCTGATTGAGGAACATCTCTATCGTCTCACCCAACAGTTTATGCTCCTGTGAAGCCTTCAGCATGGGGAGCTGAACATCGCGGTTCCATTCCACGATTTTCAACTGAGTCCTCAGCTCTGAGAGGTTGAAGAAGAGCTGTGCCACGTCAAGTGCCTGCGAGACCAGCGTCTTATCCATCAGCTCGCCCTCTAAGTCAGCATGCATGGACAGTCTTCTGAAGGCATTCTTCACCAAGTCCATCTGAGCGAATGGAGAGGGGATGGCTGTCCTGGGAGATTTAGTCAGGCCCCCATTAGGGTCGTCGATCATCTCTATTTCATCGGCATTATACTGGCTGCCAAGAGAGATCCAGCCTTCGCCCGTAGTCTTCTTATTATAGGATAGAATCTTTGACATGTGGATAAATCATTTAGCACATTTACACAATACCAATGAACTTCTCGTCAACCAACTTATCTAATGTGGTGTCGAGGAGGTCCAAGAGCTTAAAGGCTATCTTGTCATTTCCATACCGGTTTTCTTTCAGTGCCTGCTGTGAGGCGTGGTTCATTGCCGACAACACCGTCTTGTAATCAATGACCGACTTGAAGAACCCCGTCTTGGGCATCACATCTGTGACGGCTTCCGAAAGCTTGTTGGTGTCCAAGTTGAAAGGCTGAAAAGAACGGTGATTCCGTTTCAGTTCCTTCAGCCACTGACGGTAACTGACAAAGAAATCGGCAGTGAGGGTGGAGAAAAAGCTGGTGGACAGGAAGCCTTTGGTAATTTCCGGCTTATCTTCTGTGTAACCGCGTCCAATATCCTGACTCAGCTGGTTTGAAATATACATATAGGCAAGATGAAACTTAGCAAGCTGCTTGTTAACCAGCATGCGTGTGGTATTGCCAAAGTCACGGAGCGACAGGGTCATCTTGTCACTGCTGAGCCCATACTCCTTAAATATTGGATTGACGGCATTTCCGTCTTTTGATATCAACTGGTCATCAGGAATGGCAAGGAAGTCGAGGATTGAGAGCGCCCCTACATATTCCACAACATGTGCATCGTTGCGCTGCCCGTTTCCACCCGGGTCGTTAAAGTAGGGATTTGACGGCACCTCATCGCCGAGATAATAGCAGGCATTGATTTTAGAGAGCGGCAGGTCACGTCCGCCATGACGCAGCCCCGTGAGATTGTCGTGGTAATAAAAGAGGGCCGATTTTGTCTTGGATATGAAGTCAGCCCGGGAAATGGGACTCTTGCTATCCTGCTGTACATTGAAATAAGGCAATACCGTCAGTGCACCAATGCGGGCATTGCGGAGGTCACCTCGATTATTGATGCTGGTGTTGCTGCCTGCATTACGAATATTCTTCACGATGATGGGATAGCCTGCAGCACCCGTACCACCAAAGATACTGGAGACAACGAAGATGCGATCGCCTTTCTGGAAGACATTGGAGAACTGGCGGAATTCCTCGGAATCCTTAAACTCATTGAGAGCCACGCTACCAATATTCGGGCTCCCCACAAAGCCAATATCCATCTTTGTATCCAGCTGATAATCGGAGAACATCATGGAGGCCAGTGCCTGGTTGCCGGAATCCAGCGTGGAATAATGGATGAAGTCCTTGAACTTCTTCGATTCGATGCCATTCATGCTGAACAAGAACGTATCGCTCAGGATACTACCATCCGGCACGATATCGCTCAAGGTGGACAACTTCGTCGAGAAAAAGCCATGGTCGACATCAGTAGCATCACCATAAAGGGCACGTCGGATCTGCTTGTACCAACGAAGCAAGTTGTCGGTGCGCTTGAGATCCTCGTTGGCTTTATGCGGGTCGACGATGATGGGCACTATTTCAAGCGGCATAGGACGACCTGCGGCATCCACCGGATGAACGCCGGCAGCCAACTGCATCACAAGCGGGCGCATCACTCTCGATCCAGTACCACCTACTAAGAAAAGAAACAATCGCATAATCTTGTCGTTATTGTGAGCTTTAAAGGAGCGTCGGTCAAACTATTCGGGTATGGGGGTATGACGGCAGTTGCTGCTCCACCAACGAATGGAATAAGAGGCCACAATAAAAAGCAGACCCTCGATAATCAAGTCGAAGAAGCAGAACGCGAACAGCTGTGTCCTGTAATCGACTGCCACGGAATCAAAGGTACTGCTTG
>ONMG01000234.1 GCA_900318855.1 uncultured Prevotella sp. | reverse complement strand
TTAGCTTTGGTCACCGAAGCCTGAAGTTTAGAATCGCTCCAGTTGTAGTTGAAGAAGAGGGCATCACTCACGATGTTATCCTTGTCGCCGAACATCTGCTGGTTTTGCGTTCCCAGACCACGGTCGAAAGTGATTTGGCCACTGTCGTTCGTACCGTCGTACCAGATAAGGTTGAAATGCCACCCAATCTTCTTAGCCTCCGCATGACAGTTCTTGAAGAAATCTCTGAGGTCGGACATAAAGTTGTACTGAGAACGGAACTCAGAGTTCACGCCCACAGCATCTATGCCATAGTACTTGAGGAGCTTCACAAACTTCTCGGCATAACTATCCTGCATGAGGGTCTTGAACACTCTCGAGTAATTGTCATAGGAATATGTACCAATACTCTGTGACCAAGGTATCGACATCACACATCCGGCCTGCACGCCGTTCTTATGGGCAGCATCAGAGAGGCCGGCCGTGGTGCGTATCCAGGGTGCCGACCAGTTGCCGTGGATGTCGACGTAGGACCAAAGGCTGAAGTTGTCGCCTTCAAAGCAGTAGCGGGGCAGAGCCTTCCAGGAGGCCGTGGGGTCGTCGAGGGGCACCCACATGAGCATCTTGCGTCCGGACATTGCCGACGAGCGAGTAGGGTCAACCACATAATCATCAGCACCGCTGATACGCTCTTGCGGACGCACGCGGCTGATATAGAACTGGTCGTCGATAGCCGACACGCCGGAAGGTGCGGTTCCGGGAGTCCAGCTTTGTAACACCTCGGGCAGATTCTCGAACTTCATGTCCTTAATGTCGAGAGAGTGCTCAGGTGAGCGTTGAGCCATCACACTGGAGCTCAGCAACAGGGCTGAGGCTGCAAGGAGGTAAAGTCTCGTTTTCATTGATTTTAATTTGAGGATTAGTAATGGATTTGAGATGGAAGGTGCAGGCCGCCCCACGGTGGAGCCTGCCCGCACCTTATCGAAGAGTTAGAACTTATTCATCAGTTTGACCACGCGGAGCGTCTTGCCGCCCTTAGTGACTTTCAGCACATACATGCCCTTCTGAGGCAGGCGCACCTGAACGCTCTGGCCAGCACCGACAGCCTGCACCTTGCGGGCCACGAGGGCACCGGCGGCATCGAAGACTTCAACTCCGTAGTTGCCCGACTCGTCGAACTGCACGTAGGCCATGCCGTTGACAGCATACACCTTGGCAGTGGCTGTGGTCTCGGTGGCATTGATACCTGTGGTGCCACCCACCTTGATGACGCGGAAGGTGCGCTGGTCGCTGCCCAGGGAGTTGGCCAGTGTGAGAGTCACCTCGAAGTCGCCAGACTTCTTATAGGCAATCTTGGCCGAGCCTGCCACATCGGTGCCCTCGGCATCGGTGATGACGCTGCCCATCTTGGTCTTCCAGGTAGCCGTAGTAGTGACGGGGAATGCCGTACCGCTGATGAACGGACAGCCGGAGGTCACATTGCAGTCGTCCCAATGGAAGCTGCCCTGACCCTCACCTTCAAGTGGGGTATAGCTGTGGAGACCGGCATCGACGTTAGCCTTCTTGCCCACCGACTTGAACACTTTGTCCTGAGGCTGCTGCTCCAGTGTCCAGCCGGCAATCAGCTTAGCGGGCAAGTTGGTTTCGTCGATATCGCCCATGGTGGCCTTCACCTCGTCGTCGGTGAGGGCTCCCTCAAAGATTTCCAGGTTGTCGATGGCACCACGAATGCCATTACGGCCGTGAGCATCGCCACCGACAGCGAGCACCATGCCATTGGTGATGCTGTACACATTGGAAGCATAGCCGGGCTCAGAAGTCGTGTAGGAGTTATCGCGAGCACGCTTCCAGCGCGTCACGGTCTGCTTCTTGCCATTGACGTAGAAGCTGCACTTGAAGCCTGTGTTAGAGTTGTTCTGCCAATCGAACACGTAGGCAATGTGCACCCAGTTGCCGATGGGCAGCGTGGTGTTGCCATAGGTGTACTGAAGCTCATTGTTGCTGGAGCCATCGGTGCCGCGGAAGGTGAAGCTGGTCATCTTACCGGTCTGATCGAAGTTACTCCAAATCCAACCCCAGTCGGTCTTGGGCCATCCGTCGAGCTTGTTGGCCACGGAGAGGAGCTGAGTCTCGCCTGCTGCGGCACTGTTAATCTTGAGCCAGAAGGCCACGGTGAAGCTCTTGGTACCCGTGAGGCCCAAGTCGGCCATCTTCACGCCGAAGCGCTTCTCATTGAGGTCGACACCCTGCGAGCCGGAGCCATTGGCACGGCGGCCGGTGTACTTCATCAATACGGGCACGCCGATCGTAGCGTCCACGTCGCTCTCCTTATCATTAGCGGTGAGAGTATGGATTTCGGGCAGTGCACCGATACTCTCGCTCGTTATCTGGATGTAGCTGCCATAAGTGCGAGTTGTGCTGACACGCTCTGTAGCATCATCATTATAGGTGTTACCAGTGAGCACGAGGTCGTAGCTGCCGGTCTCGTTGATGCCCTCAACGGTGACGCTGCGTCCGCTACCGGTGTACACAGCCTCCTCAGTACCAGCCTTGACGAGCTTCCACTCGCCTGCCTCATGCTGCACGTCGACATACTGCATCGTGAACTCCTGTCCGGGCTTGATGACCTTCTTGTCGACCGTGATATCATCGTTGTAGACATAGTTCGGCAGGTCCATGTATTCGCTCCAGGCAACGTCGGACTCCGTCTTGTGGTCGAGCGACACGGCCGACACACCGAGACGCACCTTGCGTCCTTCGAGCTGCAGGTTGAGCGGTATGCAGTAGAACATGCCGGCCCAGCTTGTCGTGGCACCCATGAACACGGGCTCGCCACCCTCCTGCTGTGCATAAAGCTTGAAGTAGGATGTCTTCACATCAATGTTATAGCAGGGCTCATCAGCTGCCTTTGTGTTAGGCATGTTGAAGATAAGCTTGCCGTCCACACCTTGATTGTTGTTGGCCAACAGCTCAGCGTGCAGACCTTCAGGAGTGGCAGGCTTCGTAGCAGTACCCCGTACGATGGAGAACTCGCCTAAACGCAAATCCAGGTTCTCGGCGTTCATGATGTGAAGGCCTACAAGAGCCAGCGTCTTGCCGGCAAGTTCTGCACCAACGGTGAATTTCTTCTCCACCCAGACCTCGTCGTCGGCCTCGGTGGAAGTAGTCATGACATTGAAGTCCGACTCATTGATGGTTGTGTTTTCCTGACCCTCTGCCGTGAGTGCAAGGCTCATGTCGGCCTTACCACCCATCAGCTTATAGCGCAGTGTGATGACATCACCCTGGCTGAGAGCATATTGTGTCTTGAAGAGATGGAGGTACTCGTTGCTGTGGCTTCCGAAGATGCGGAGACAGGAACCACCGAACCAGGCGTCGTCCCACACGAACTGTGCGTCGAGGCCATTAGCAGGCACGTCGGCAGCGTCGCCGCCCAAGAGACGGGTGGCAAACCAGAAGCGCCAGTTGGGCAGATAGTCCTGCATGCCCACGTTCACCCAGTGGGTGTCGCTCATGCGCTTGCCCTGGAGATTGAAGAACTTACCGTTGCCTACATTAAAGTAAGTGATAAAAGGCTCCTCGCTGAGGTTCCAGCCCAGTGTGCTCTGTGCCGAACGCAGGGCCGACATACCAAAGAAGCTGGTGTTGTTGGCACTATAGCCGAACCATCCGTTAGAGACGGCAGGCGAATTGGCGGGATTGCGTGTGCCACCGCTGTAGAAGCGCTCCGTGCGCAGCATGTAAGTGCGCTGCTTCACTTCCTCGTCGCTGCCCAGCTCACCACGGCTCTCCCAGAACATATTCCTGTCGTGAGCCCCCCAGAGGCCAACCGACAGTTTGCTGTTGGCCAGCGATCTCCAAGGGGTATTGGCGGGCTCTCCTCCCTGCATGTTGATGCCGCAGTAGAGGTCGTGAGGATCGCGCCCCATTGTAGTAGCCTTGGTAGCCGAAGCATTCAGGTCGACCTGGTTCCAGTTGTAGTTGAAGAAGAGCGACGTGCGCGGATTCTCACTGTCACCAAAGGTATTCTGGTTATGAGAACCCAGTCCTTGGTCAAAGTAGATGCTTCCATAGTCATTGGTACCATCGTACCAGATATTCTCAAAGATAGGGTCGTTCTTGCGGGCCTCCTTCACCAGGCCTGCATGCAGATCCCTCAACCCGGAGTTGATGTTGTCGTCGTAGCACCAGTACTCAGAGTTGTAGCCCATACCATCAACGCCGTAGAAGTTGAAGAACTTAGCCAGCTTTGCAGCATCGAGCTCCACATACTCGGCAAGGGCTGTAGTCCAGGGTGACCGGAGATAGCCATAGGGAATACTGGAGACACCCGACACAGCCACACCATTCTTATGAGCCACATCGGAAAGTGCACCGGGGATACGTCCCTGCGGAGCACGCCAGCTTCCCCAATGGTCGATGTACGACCACATGGTGAACACCTCGGAGTCGAAGATGCTGTTGGGCAGTGCGTCAATACCGGGCTCACTGTAAGGAATCCAGTTGAGCACACGGCGGTCCTGACTGCCTGTTATTCCGGGTTTTACCTGAGTTTTGACATTGTGGATTCTTGCCTTAGGCTTCACACGCGAGATAAAGAAGTTATCGTCGCCGTTCACCTTTTGATTGGTAATCCAGCTGTTTACGGTCGTAGCAAAATGCTCGCTGCCCTGCCCCCAATTGACGTAGCCCGTCTTGAATTGCTGGGCGCTAACTCCTGAGGCCGTGAGAGCCATAAGGGCTAAGAGTAGAGTCCTGTTCATAGTAGTTTAGGATGATTGATGAGTTTAAGTAATTGTTTGTTATTTATAGCCTCTCCTGCAAGGTTATCGTACAGGAGAGGCCGGAATCGGTCCTTAGAAGTTGCCCTTGTCAGCACGGTCCCACCACACGCGGGTAGCTTGCTGGTCGGGGCCGCCTAATGCCTTCAGACCCGTATTGGCGATGTCGATAAGCGACTGGTCGTCGGTCTCGGGGAAGGGGATTCGGCGAATGAGGTCACCCTCAGAGAGCGAGCCGTCACCGTCGTCGGCATTGAGCACATAGAACATCTTGGGATAGCCCGTACGGCGCATCTCTGTCCAAGCCTCATAGCTGTAAGGGAAGAGGGCGATATACTTCTGGGTGATGATCTTCTCAAGCTTCACCTCGGGAGAGTCGCTTTCGTTCCATTTCACACCAATCTTCGTGACACTGGGCTCGTCGAGCGAGATGCCCAATGGGTCGGTCCAGGTGAAGTCGTGCGGTTTCTCGAGTTCCTTGTAGGTGGCCATGGCCTGCTTGTAGGTAGCGCTCTCGCTGGAGGGATCCTCCAAGAAAGCATGGTCGATACCGCGGTTGTAGAAGAACTCAGCCGTGCCACCCATGTCCCAGCCACGCAGGGCACCCTCGGCGCGGAGGAAGTCGACCTCAGCCCACTTGATGTAATAGAGCGGAGCTGTAGAGAAGGTCTGGGCATTCAGTGAAGCATAGTTCAGATAGGGGTTCACGGAAGCATTCTGTCCTTGTCCGGGCCACTCGCCCTCTCGCATACCGCAGCAGCGCGTACCGGCCGGAGTAATCTTCTTCGTCTTCTGATTCACGATGTCGTCAGCATTCTTCGTGATGACATAGTCCAGGTAAGGGTGACCGAGACTGGTGAGCAGGCTCTCGAAAGAGGCACTCACGCGGGTGTCGTTCCACGAGTTGGCAATCTCAGAGAGCGGGTGGTTGATTCCGAAATTCTGAATGAAGACACCCGTTTGGTCCTTATCGCTCTCAATGACACCGCCCTTGACAGCCTCCTCAGCCCACTGACGGGCCTGGTCGGGATCCACCTTCACCATGTGCATTGCCATGCGCAGCTTGAGCGAGTTGGCGAAGCGAATCCACGTCTCAAAGCTCCGGGCGCGGTCGGTCATCATGTCAGATGTCATATTGTCGTTGCTCAACTTCACTCCGAAGATAGCGTTCTTGTAATACTCAGGCTTAGAGTCGAAGTGCTTGAAGCAGGCTATTGCAGTGTCGATGTGCTGCACAATCTTCTCATAGATGTCGCGTCCACCCTCATAGGTGAAAGGCGGCGTGGTGCTGTTGTGCAGGTAGTCGGTATAGGCGAAGGCCCCGAAGAGGTCAGCCTGCTCCTGAGCGCCGAAGTCGTAGACCAACAGATACATGGCCTTTATCTCAGGGATAGAGTCGACAATGAGACTGTTCAGCAGCGGTGTCACCTGGTTCTTCATCTCAGAGAAGCCACCGCGCGCACCTCCACGGAAATTGGGGCTGATGGCGTAGGTCGACGAGAGCTCACCGGCCATGAAGTCGTGGTGAGGCACCACCATGTACTGAGCATAGTTGTCGGTACCGAGCGAGAAAGCATACTGATAGGCATGCGGTCCGGGCATCTCACTCTTCTTGCCACCGCGCAGACAGAAGTAGCCGGCAGCAGCCTGGGAGAGCAGCTGCTGAGTGCTCTTGCTGCGCAGACCTCCCAAGTCTTGTCCACCTTGGGCAGGAGTATCCTTCCGCTTGAAGAAGGCCTCAGAGGCTACATTGTGATAAGGAATGCTGTCGGGGGAACCCTTGCCGGTCTCCGGAGTGGGTACCACCACGTTCTGGTTCACGCTGAGGGTGTCCTCAGGATGGTCATAGTCGAGACAGGAACTCATCGACAGCGTGCCAGCAACCAATGACAGGGTCAGGATGATATGTTTCTTATTCATTTCTTGCTTGTGTTATAGTGGGTTAGAAGTTGAGTTTCAGGGAGAAGCCGAACTGCCTGGACGAAGGCATGTTGAACATCTCGAAGCCGCTGAGACCGTTCTGTGTGGAGAGCGACACGTCGGGATCGGTGGGGCTGTCCTTATAGAGGAAGAAGAGGTTGCGGGCGATGAAGGCCAGCTGCAAGTTGCGGTTTGCACCGAAGAGGTCGCGGAAGGTGTAGCCCAGCGAGAGCTCACGCAGACGGAAGTTGGTGCCGCTGTAGATGTACTCAGCAGGGTTGGGCGTACCGCCGATCTTCTCGTAGTAGGCCTGGATAGGCATGAGGCGACCGGTGCCGTCGGGAGTGTACATGGCGGGATACGACTTGCCGTAACGGTCGGTGTAGACGAGGTTGTTCTTCTCTGCCATCTCTCTGGCGTTGGCGGTGCGCTCGGAGAAGCCCATGTTGTCGAGAGCTGCCTCGGTGAGCGAGATAACCTTACCGCCGATGCGGCCGTTGATGAGGAAGTAGAGCGAGAAGTTCTTGTAGCTAAGGGTATTGCTCCAGCCCATCTGCCACTTGGAGTTCATGTTGCCGGCATAGGTGGTGTACACCTTGGCGGGGTCGGTCTCCAGACTGGGCAGGCCACGGCTGTTCAGCTTCAGCGAGCCATCCTCATTGCGGCGATAGTCGGTGACGTACATGTCGCCTACGCTGCCGCCCTTCTTATAGCGCACGCGCACTCCCTGCACATCCTGATAGATTTGCTTCTCAGTGCCATTCTCCTCGTAGACGGTGTCCAGAATCTTATTGTCATTGTAGGACAGGTTATAGGAGGTACGCCAGCGCAGGTCGCGACCGAAGAGCCAGTCGTAGCCCAGCGTGAGCTCGAAGCCCTGGTTGCGCACACTGGCCGAGTTGAACGGTATCGTGACACCCGAGGCATTGGTGCCTTCCATATACAGGTTCTTGGTGGTCGTATTATAATAGGTGACATCCAAGCTCAGCCGACCATTGAGGAACTGCATCTCAGCACCGGTCTCGAAGGAGTTGGTGCGCTCGTCGCGGGGGTTGTTGAAGGTTCCGTAAGAGCTTGCCGACGAGACATTCACGCGGCGGTTCACCGTAGAGAGTGCATAGATGCGGTTAGGGATGGAGTTACCCACCTGCGAGTAGCTCACGCGATATTTCATGTAGTTAATCCAAGAAGGCAACTTCACCAGCGAGCTCACGATAGCATTGCCGCCCAGCGAGAAGTAACCGAAGTTATCGGGCACATCCATACCGAGACTGCGGAACTGCTTGTAGGCGCGGTACCAGTCACGACGGTAGGAGCCTTCGAGATAGACCTTCTCCTTCCATCCCACCTGACCGGTGAAGACGGCACCCTTATCCCAGTCGGTGGTCTTCGAGAGTGTGGTAGCACCGACACCACCCGACGAGACGTCGAAGATGTTGGGCGTGTTGGAGAGGCGCTGCTGTGAGCCGTCCACCCAAGTGGCCACAACGTCAGTGGGCTTGTATTCGCTCTTGCGCACATGGCCTACCCATCCGGCAGTAGCCGAGACCGACCAGTCGCCGAAGGTCTTGTTATACGACAGCAGGTAGTCGGTATAGATATCGTTGGTGTTGTCGTTGCTATGCCAATAGTGGCCATAGTCATCCATCGTGGCGGGCAGGAAAGTAGTAGCGTAGCGCTTGCTCTCGCTCACATAGCGGCTGCGGTCGATACCGATACGGGCCTGGAAAGCCAGTCCGTCGTAGATGAGCAGATTACCCGAGAGATAGCCGTAGATACGGTCGTCCTGCTGCTTGCCGCTGTTCATGTTCATCAGCCAGTAGGGGTTGTTGTTACGTGCCACGAGGTAGGGCCAGTTCTGGCGCGGTCCACTGATTCCCACGCGGGTGGTGGTCCAGTCCCAAGCGGTCACAGGCTCGTAAGTCACCTTTCCGGTCTCCGAGTTCACCACCTGTCTGTAGTAGGTGCTGTTGTTCACATACTGGCGCTGCAGATTGGAGTTCCAAGAAGCATCCTGCACCACATAGTTGTTCTTGTAGTAGCCCATGTCGATGTTGCGGGGCGTCATGTACATGTGGTAGATGGGGTTGCCCACCGTACCGCCACCGGGACGGTTGCGCGTCACTGCGGTCACATAGTTCACCGAGGCCTCCACGTTGAGTCGGTCGAAGAACTTATAACTGGCTCTCATCGAGATGGTGTTACGGTTGTAGCTGTTGTTCTTCAGCATACCGTTGGCGTGAGAGTTCGAGTAAGAGAAGTAGGTGCGGAGCTTCTCCGTACCACCGGAGAGCGAGATGGAGTTGTTCGTCGTCACACCGGTACGATAGAAGTCCTTCACGTCGTCGTTGGCATAGTTGCGCAGATAGACATCGTGGTAGACAGGCTTGCGGTCACCCTCTGCGATGCTGAGGTTACCGAACTGTGTGTAGTCCAGCGGAGCCTGCACAATGAGGTTGTTGGCCGAGCGGTTGGCAATGCGGTCGCCCCAGCCGTTGAGGTCAATGGAGGTCACCTTACCGTCGTCCCCCGTCACCACATTGGCGCCATAGGTGTTCTGAATCTTCGGTGTCATGAGGGGGTTGTCGATGGTGAGGTTGGAGGAATAGCGGATGTCGACCTTACCCTCACGGCCTTTCTTGGTGGTGATCATCACCACACCGTTGGCAGCCACCGAACCATAGAGCGCGGCAGCGTTGGCACCCTTGAGCACGTTGATGCTCTCGATGTCGTCGGGGTTGATTTCTGACAGCGGGTCGGAGCCTTCGCTCACACCCTGATAGCCGAGCGTGGAACCAGAGCCCATGCTGAGCTGGTTGCGCGTGCTGTTGTTCATTGGGATACCGTCGACGACGATGAGAGGCGAGGTGGAACCGAGGATAGAGCGGTTACCGCGAAGCGTAATCTTCGAGGCACCACCGGCACCACCGGCACTCTGCGTCACTGTGATACCCGACACCTTACCTTCAAGGCTGTTGGTGACGTTGGGGTCCTGGACCTTGGTCAGGTCGTCGGCTCTCACCTGCTGAGTGGCGTAGGTGAGCGAGCTCTCCTTGCGCTGGATACCCATAGCCGTCACCACCACCTCATTGAGCACCTTGCTGTCTTCCTGCAGGGTGACGTCCACCTGACTCCGGTTGCCGGCACTCACGGTCTGAGGCGTGAAACCAATGAAGGAGAACACCAATTGGGGATTCTGGACGGAGGTCTTCACCGAATAATGGCCGTCAACGTCGGTGGCAACTCCTATGTTAGTACCTTTTACGCGGACGGCCACTCCGATGAGCGGCTCGTTTTGACCGTCCACTACGTTTCCCGAGATTACGCGCTCCTGACCTTGGCGGATGGCCGTCTGCTCTTGCTGCTGCGCAGCTTTGCGGCGATGAATGGTAATCATCTTACCGTCGATATCATAGGTCAGTCCGTCGCCGAGCACCTTATTCAGTACCTCGCGCACGGGAGTGTTGTTAAACGTGGCATTCACGCGCTGGTTCTCGCTCACCTCGCTCACCTTGTAGACCACCGACATCTTCGTCTGGCGTTCCACCTCTTTGAGCACACTCTTGAGTGGGGCATTCTTGAAAGCCTTAGTCACATTCTGGGCGTGCAGTCCGGTAGTGAAGCACAGTGAGAGAAGGAGCAGCATCCCCACAAGGGAGACTCGTCTCTTGTTGTTGCTTGTTTTCATTTGTTTTTAGTAGTTATGGTTTCTAAATAGAGCTTTAGGCTCCGGTGGATAATAAGCTTGTTGGGTCAGCCGGCCGGCTATGGCCGGCTAATGCCGGGCCGGCACGTAGCGCAGTGTGATGTCCTTGCCCTGGCGCACCACCTTGATGGGGGCCACCCTGGCGAGGGCCTTCAGCACATCTTCAATGTCTTCGCTGTTATAGAGCGAGAGCGAATAGCGCTCCTGCCCGAGGGCGGGCGTGGCAATACGGATGTTCACAGCGTAGCGCCGCGAGAGGGCTCGTGCTATCTCTGTGAGCGTCATGTCGTCGTACACGGCAGCGCCTGTCACCCAGGCCTTGGAGTCACCAGTCGACAACTCCTTCACCATGCGGCCTGTCGTCTTGTCCAGCGCCACGGTCTCGCCGGGCTGCATCCTCAGACTCTGCTGCCCGCGCTGCAGCTCCACGCTACCTTCCATGAGCTCGGTGGTCACAACATTCTCGTTATCGTAGGCCGAGACGTTGAACTTGGTACCGTGCACCACCACATCGCAGCCGTTGGTGCTCACCGTGAACTTAGCTCCCTGGTGCTTGGTCACCTCAAAATAGCCTTCACCATGAAGCACCACACGGCGATTGTCCTTGTTGAATCGCGCTGAGTAAGTGAGCTGAGAACCGGCATTCAGCCATACGGCCGTGCCATCAGGGAGCAGCACCTTGCCCTGACTGCCGTTGGGCACCGAATAGGTATAGGCATCATCGGCCGAGATTCTGCCTCGCGAACCTGCCCACACACCGCCTGCAACGAGCAGCACGGCAGCAGCAGCGGCAGCAGAATAGCGCACCAGCCGCCGGAACAGGGTACCAAATGTCTTGTGAGAATCCGACATCTTTTCAGCCAGCATCTGCCAGGAACGGTCGGTCGCCTCATCGGCCTTATGCATAGCGGACCATGCGAGTTCCCACTGACGGAAGAGCGCGCGATGCTCCTCATCCTTCGAGAGGAATTCACACAGGGTGGCCTCGTCATTCAGCGAGGACTTGCCTTCAAAATAGCGGCAGGCGCATTCGTGGAGTTTGCTGTAGTCAGACATCTATTAGGTTTGTTTCTATTAGTAAGACACACAACAGCCGTTTTACCCACCCTCTGAAGTCGATATTTTTTGAATTTATTTATTTGAGGGGCTACAACCGGCCGCCGCCAACTGTAGCCCCTCAAATGGGAACTCCCTCACAGCCGCCCTATGCAGCTGTCACCAGGGAGCGAAAAGCACTGAAAATCAAAATAGTCGGGCATCACGCATGCCCATGGTCGACTTGAAGATGCAGGTCATAGCATCGTAGTCGAAGGCATAGCGCTGGTTGCCATGGGCCGTTACAAAAGCTCTGCCCCATTCCTTCACCGTAGGATTGCTTTGGGCTTTCGTCCAGCTTTCGAGCAGTTGTGCTGCCTTGTCGGTCTGTCCCAGCTGCCGGCAGGCCAGCACCTGGAAGAGGGCCTGTGCCGAGGTGGCCGTATGCGCGTCGGCGGCTACCTTGCGCAGATAGTCCTCGGCCTCACCGTCAGCCTTCTGCCTTGCCGAGGCCACTGCCAGCAGGTAGTTGTCGAACCGGTAGTCGATGAGCTCATCGTAAGGCTTGCCCGACCCCAGGTTGTGAGGCCACACCTGCTGTTCCCTCACCCGTTGGGCGGCTTCAGCAGCCCTGCCGGCCTTCAGCGCCCCGAAAGCCTCCATGAGCTTCACCTGCCGCAGGAGGTTATGGCCGCCACTGTAGCCTTCGAAAGGCAGCACGTCGAGGGTGGCGAGCACCTTGTCGGCCCGGGCATACTGTCCGTTGTCGATGAGTGCCTTCACATAGCTGGAACCGATGTGGAAGTTGTCCCTGTGCTTGTTGTAGTAGCGTTCGAGCACCTTCAGGGCCGACGACAGGTCACCCTTGCTGCTGAGGCAGTTGGCCAGTTGCTCCACATAGCGCCACTGGCTCCCATCGAGATGGCAGGCGGTCTGCAGGTCGGAGCGGGCGGAGTCGGTGCCGGCAAAGAGCTGGGCACGGAAAGCGTAGAAGGGGGCATAGCGCGGAGCATCCACCGATGCCACAAGGCTCCGCGCTTCCTGCTGCTTCTGCCGTGAGCAGAGAAGCAACGCCGACAGATAGCGCCACTGCCAGCAGTCATGCTGCCTGAGAGCCCAGTCGAGCACCGGCCGGGTCTCACTGCGGAAGGGGAACACGTAGTCGAGGGGCAGGGTCAGAGCCTGAGGCAGCATCGTGGCATCGGCTTTGAGGTAGGCCAGCCAGAGCTGGGTCAGCACATTGGGTTGGGGATTGAGACTCAGCACGTCAACGGCCCTGTCGTCGAGCCCCAGCCCATGATAGCGCACGGCCAGCTCAAGCAGCTCCTGCGCCTTCATCTCTTCCTTGATGCGGTCCAGGAAAGCGGCTTTCTCCAATCGCCCGGCACGGTAGTCCTCATAGTCGGCAAAATGGCTCAGGGCGTCCACGCTCCTCACCCTCTCAAGCATCGCGGCGGCCTCCTGCGTGCGGCCTTCCTTATAATATATAAGGTATAGGAGCTCGCAGGCCGAAAGGTTGTCGGCATTGGCCTTCAGACTGCGCCGTGCATAGTCTTCAGCCGTGACATCATCGCCGAGACGCGAGAAGTAGATGCGGGCCAGCTGCAAGCAGGCTGCCGACCGCATATCGTAGGTGAGAGCACAGAGCTCGAAGCGGTCGAGGGCATCATAGACCTTACCTAACTGCAGTGCGGCGCACCCAGCTTCATAGTTGGCCTGTGGATGATACTGGTCGAACGACAAGGCCTGCTGTGCCAGCCGATAACCCTCAGCATAGTCGGTGCTATGGTTGAGCAGAGCGGCCTTCAGCACAAGTGCCGGCACATAGTGGGCATCCTTCTCCAGGGCCTTGTCGGCATAGCTAAGCGCAGCCGCATACTCACACATTCCCATTCGGTCGCGCCCGAGGATATAGTTGCCGTAGGCCGTCTGCTCGTCTACTTTCACTTGGGCGTCGTGAGGCCGCTCCAGCAGTTTGCTCTCGGCGGTCCATATCTCATGTCCGTTCAGGGTCACACGCTTCAGGCTGGCCTTCTGCACAGCGAAGGTCTTGTCGAGCGTCTCGGCCACCTTCAGCGCCACCTTCTCACTGACCAGCTTGTTGCCATCTTCACCCGTGAGGCAGAGCTCTCCACTCACGTCTTGCAGCGCGTAGAACATCAGCCGCAGCCGGCCACCAGTCTCCTCCATGTTCACCACGCCGAGCGTTGAGGCATCATCGGCACCCTTTGTTCCACTGTAGGGGAACCAGTATTCTGTCCAGTCGTCGGTGGCATAGGGACTGAAGAGATACTGCTTGTAGGGAGTCTTGCTGCTGCTTTCCATGTTCTGATTGTAGAGACGTCCGCTCTGCAACTCCACGTACTGTGGCCGCTTATCGGTGAGCAGCTCGCGCCAGATGTCACCTTCGTCGCTCAGAGCCCAGGTGAAGAATTTGCGGCCAAGCTTATTGTCGCGGTGGGCATAGTGCATCATGCCGTAGCCCTTGTCATCGTAGTAGGTGGCGAAGAAGGGCTTCTGGCTCCCGGCAATGTGGAACGACTTGCTGCCCTCGAAGTTCTGGTTGCGCCAGTATTGCAGGTCACGGTGATGGATGGAGTCGTAGGGCCAGCTGCCGGTGCTACCGTCGTGGCCCACCCAGTAGTTGCCTGGGAAGATGAGGTGGAGGTCGTCGGAGGCAGTCACTCCGGTGTTGAACCAACAGTAATAAGGAGCCCACGCACCCGTGCTGTTATGCCAGCGGGTACGCGTGGTGAACCATCCCTTGTCTTTGGGCAGATTCACTTCCACAGTCCATCGCGTGCGGGTGAGCAGGTCGAGCACTCCGATGAAACAGCTCACACTGCCGTCGGCTTTCTGCTCCACCTTCCAGTCGACGGGCGCGGCGCAGGTAGGAGCATGACCGATGAGACCGAAGTTGAACTCAATGCCACCACTCGTCCAGGGTCCGCGCAGGGCGATGTCGCGGAACTTCACAGCATCGTTGTCGTAAAAGAGTTCACCACCGGTCTTCTTGTCGACCACCGACCATATTTTCCCTCCCACCTCGGGCAGTATCTTCACCCGCACGTAGCGGTTCTCCAGCGTCACCACTGTCCACTTGCGGGCTTCGCCTTTCTTGGTGAAACCGTCGTAGCGGAAGTAAGGATAGATTTTGCCGAACTGGGGGACCGGATCGGGATCACCGTAGGGATAGGTGTTGATGACTTCGGTTCCCACCGTGGCAGTCTGTGCACCGGCCATCATCGACAGACCGAGCACGGCACAAAGGATAAGCGTTCTTCGTTTCATGAGTATCTCTATTTAAAGTCGTTACGCAGAGGTCATCGGGCTTCGTCGCCCACAGGAGCACCGGGTGGGCTCCTATGAACGATAGCCCAGCGCAAAGGTAGTTAAAACAAGGCAAACGGCAAAGCACATACCGCTATTATTTATGGCATGCGCTTCCGGCCCTTCGAACTCACGAAGATGCCGTGGCCCGACGGTCGGCTCACCGCCCTGCCGCCGAGGGTATACCAGTGTTCGGAGTCACTGCCCCCGGCCTTCGGGAGGGCAATGCCGGTGGAGGAGTCGGCAAAGCGCGCCAGTGAGGTGAGGGCGGGTTCCACACGACCGGTGGCATTGTCGAAGAGACCGGCATTATACCAGCCCTCGGTCACACGCTGTGTGGCCCAGTCGAGGCCGTGCTCATTGGCTTCGAGAAACCACCAGAAGAGCCCTTTCACTCTGGGATGATGCTGGAGGGTGTCGACAAGAGCCTCGGTGAAGGCTTTCTGTCCGTCGGACGTGACGGGGTAGAGATTCGAGAGGTCGTAGCTGCCGGTAATTCCACTGGGCTGGTAGTCGTGGTAATAGCCGGTCTCCACGAGCATGATGTCCTTGCTTACAGCCTGTTCAAGGGCTGTGAGGGCACGCGAGAGCTGCTGCAGGTTGCCATGATAGTAGCTGTAATAGCTCAGTCCCGCAATGTCGTAGCCGATGCCTGCTGTCTGCAGTCCCTTATAGTAGTTCACGAGATAGGTGGGATCGGCCACGCGCTCGGTGTGAATGATGACCTTCGCCTTGGGACAGGCCTGACGGCACGCAGCCACCGCGGCCGACAGCAGAGAGGTGAAGCGCTGCCAATTGGCGCCTGTGGTGGCGTAGGCCTTCTTGGCTTCCTGGGTGTCGCGGGCTCCCCAGCAGAGGCCATAGCTGATTTCATTACCGGTCTGGATGAAGTCGGGAGTGGCCCCGGCCGCATTGAAGGCCTGTAGGGCACGCAGGGTATAGGCACCGAGCGTGTCGCGCAGGGCCGCGTCCGTAAGCGAGACCCAAGCCTGCGGGGTCCACTGCTTGGAGGGGTCGGCCCAGGTGTCGGAATAGTGGAAGTCAACTATCAGAGCGAGCCCCTGCTGCTTGATTTGTCGGGCCAGGGCGACGGCGTAGTCGAGCGTCTGCACTACACCCTGCCCCTTCTCCTCCTGGGTGGCATTAGCGGGGTCGGCAAACACACGGACACGCATGGCGTTGAGTCCCTGGTGCTTGAGGTAGGGCAGCAGCGAGCTGATGCGGTTGCCCGACGCATCCAGGTAGACAGCGCCGTGGCTCTCATACGACGGCAGCAGCGAGATGTCACCGCCAGCATATTTCTGAGCACTCACCGGCAGAAAGCTCAGCACAAGACCCATCAGGACTAAGAGTTGCTTCATTGATTTCATCATTGTGTAGGTTCTGATACTGCAAAGTTACGGTTTTATGCTCACCCGCCAAAAGATTATCAACCATTTATGTCCACCGTGCCCCTATCAGCGCCTGACCGGTTACCGTGGGGCTGTCTTTGGCACAAGAATAGCCTCTGCTGTCTCATTGATAACGCAGCCAGCCTCCCCGTGCCTTCACATCGTCGAGCAGGCGGGCAAAGAGGGAATTGAAGCGGAGGGTGGGTTCATGACCGGTGAGGATGAGCTGGCACCGTGCGCGGGTGAGGGCCACATTGAGCTTGCGATCCACTTCACGACCCTCCTCAGCCATACTGTTGGCGGTCAGGAAATCGAGCTGGTAACGGTGGGTGATGGTGAAGCTGTAGATGATGACGTCGCGCTGGCTCCCTTGATAACGCTCCACGGTGTCGATGCTGATGTCGCGTAGGGCAGGTATGTCCAGCTTCTCTATGGCCTTGCGTATCATGGCTATCTGATTGCGGTAGGGCACAATGACGCCCACCGTGGCGTGGGGTGAGAAGCGGGCACCATAGAAGCGGTGGATGCGGCGCAGCAGGTCGGCCACGATACGGGCCTCCGAGGCATTCACCTTGTCGGACTCGCTCCCGCTGGTGTCGGCCTCCGAGGGGATGAATATCACGCGGTGACGCTTGAGGTGGTCGTCGGTGGAGTCGGCCGAGGGCAGCGTGTAGGGAAGCGTCTGCTGCAACTGGTGCGGCAGGGGCACACACTCCATCTGCTCCTGGGGGTAGAACATGTGGCAGGGGAAGGCGGCTATCTCCGGGTGCATCCGTCCTTGCTTGTGGAGGGTGCCTACGAAGGCACTGCGGTGGCAGTGACGCTCCCAGTTGATGAGCCGCTCGAAGAGTGAGCGGCGGCAGTCGTCGATGCCGATGTCGCGGAGCAGCGCGTCGTCGACACGGGCCCCCGATGCACTCTGCTGCACCACGGCCGGCAGCTGTTTATAGTCGCCCATGAGGATGAACTTATCGATGTCGCACTGGCCGCTGCGATGACTGGCCAACAGGCCCACCAGACCGGGCTCCAGAATCTGTCCGGCCTCGTCGACCACGGCCAGATGAAAATGCTTCACGCCGAGCAGGCCCTGCTGTGACTGGATGGAGAGGGTGGTACCCACGATGACTTGAGTGCCGGTGATGAGGGCCCGAATGCTGTCGAGGCGGGGCTTGTCGCCGATGACGCGTGAGAGCATCCGGACACGGTAGCGCTCGTCGCACATATACTCGTTGCCGATGCGCAGATAGTCGATGTGGGCATCCTCCAGCATTCCGCATATCTCGTCGACGGCCCGGTTGGTATAGGCCATCAGCAGTAGTGACGGCGGCTCACCGCCGGTGCCCGGGGTGGCAAGGGCTTCCTCCACGATGAAGCGCAGGGCCATGGAGGTCTTGCCGGCACCGGGAGGACCTACGAGCAGGAAGTAGTCGAGAGCCTGCTTGGCCTTCAGCACTATGGGGTCGTAAGAGGGGTTATAGGTCTTCGTGAGCGTGCGGTGGGGGTCCTGCCGGGGCACCCGCTGCCCCAAGAGCAGGTTCAGCCGGTCGGAGGGCGCCGATATCATCTCGAACAGTCCGCGCAACTCGGCTCCACCGCCATAGTCGGCATGCTCCAGGGCGAAGACATAAGTGCTGCCTGACGGGGGCGTACAGAGCTGGTCGAAGATGCGGGCATCGCCCTGACTGTCGTTCAGATGCACGGTGAGGGTGGTAGCGGTGAAGCCGATGAGGGTGGCCTTGAGGAGCAGACTGCGCCTGACGTCGGGCACGGTGCCCTGCACATAGGCATACACATACACGGGATCGCCCGGACGGAAGTTGGGCAGGAAGTCGTCGGACTGCGGAGGGATGCTGAAGCGCAGCCTACTGTAGCCCTCGGCACCGTCGTCGCGTTCACAGCTCTCGAGCTGCATGTCGGTGAAGATGCAGCCCTGCTCTTTTTTCTCATTGAGGGGCAGGTTCCAGAAGTCGGCAAAGCTTTGGCTGAAGCCTTGGTGGGAGCCAATTCTGGAGGCCACCTGCTCGCGGTAGCTGAAGGTGACCATCGTGCAGAAATAGGCCCGGGTCAGGGGCGAGAGGCTGCTGAAGAGGTCGGCAGTGTGCTGAACGCGAGGCAGCAGATACTGCTGCACCAGCCGGGAGTTGCTGTGGGCCTCATTGAGAGTGGAGGGACGGATGTCGTCGATGACGCTGCCGAAGCCCTGGCGCGCTATCTGGAAGAGGGTGGCCACGACACGGTTGCGGAAGCCGATGGCCTCATGGAAGAGCGAGGCATCGAAGTCGACGGGTATCAGTCCACCGGGCTTGGGATTCAGGGGATACTTGGAATAGAGGAGCATGGCCTTGATGCCCTGGGCATCGACGCCAAAGTTACGACGCAGCACACCGAAATAGAGCAGCAGCTGCACATAGTGGTCTTCCTTCTGATAGTAGCCGAGGATATTGCGGAAGGCCCGCTGGATATTGAAGTTCTTCCCCGACTTCTGCTCCACGAGAAGCGTCAGGTCGGTGGTCATGAGGTCGGCTCGCCCCTGCAGGCCGAGCTGCTCACAGATGAACGAGGGTTCCAGGATGGCCTTGCTGCGCTCGTAGGCCGACAGCTGCTCACCGAAGAGATCGTCGACGATGCCCTGGATGTTGGAGGCCTGGCGCTCGGCATCGGCCTTGAAGGTGGCACCATCGAAATCCTTGCAGGTGCAGAAGTCAATGGCCCTACTGCGGAAGTTGTCCTTCAGCGTGTCGGTCCAGCGGTAGTCCTGCTGGGCGTTGACGATGTCCTTGAGCGCACTTCCGGCAAAGTTACCTAAGATGGTGGCCTGACTGGGAATATTGGGTTGCAGACTGTTGTAGACGTAGCTCAGCGGATGGTGCCCCATCTCAGTGAAGCAACGGGCCAGGCTGCTGATGTCAATCAGAAAGTCGGGCTCCACTACAATCAGCTGGACTTCAATGTCAGAGCGCCCCTCAGGCTGACGGGCGTCAATGAGGTTCAACTGCATACCGGGCTGGAGTAAGGTGACGAGGTGGTCATAGCGCGGGGCACCATAGTCGACAGTTATGAGGGCGGGAGCCTTGTCATCGGTGATGGCACTGAAGTGGCGTCCGTCGACCTGCTCCACGATGCAGCGCAGACAACTCCACTGCCTGGGTGTAGTTGGCGGAGGGCTGGGCTTCGACTCCATGGGTTGAGGAGCAGGGGCATTGAAAACGGAAGCGGCCAAGAGAGCCAGAGCCCGGCAGTCGTAGGGCACATCCTCGGGCAGCATGCTCTCTGGCCGACTGCTGTGACGCCGCATGAGCTGGATGGCCTGACTGTCAGCAGGACGCAGGCGGAAGCGCTTGCAGAGATAGTCGACCTTCGACAGCAGATTGCCGAGAGGTTCGCAACTATCCTTGGTGCCGGCCTCACACACGAGTTCGAGCAGGGCGTGCAGACGACGCCCCACCTCGGCAGCTGACAGCGAGGTGTCGTGGAGGAGCCGGTCGATGGCTCCATAAATCTCCTCGGGAGTGATATTAGTGACGCTGTTGGAGCTCATGCTTTTCCCAGTCAAGGAGTCGTTGCTTCAGGGCTGTACCCCAATGATAATTGCCGATGCTGCCATCCTTGTGCACCACGCGGTGACAGGGAATGAGCAAGGCCACGGGGTTCTGGGCGATGGCGGTGGCCACCGAACGCACGGCCTTGGGCTGGCCGATAGCCTCAGCTACCTCACTATAGGTGACGGTGGTGCCGAAGGGAATGTCGCGCAGGGCATGCCACACCTTCTTCTGAAAGTCGGTGCCCCAGACATCCAGACGAAGCTCGTGCTGATAGCCTTCAAAGAGCACCTTGCTCACGGTGCGCGCCATGGTGTCGCTCTGCGTGGTCTCGGTATAGAGGCCCCAGCGCGTGCCCAACTCATGGATGACGTCCATGCGGTTATAACTGAGGAATTGCAGGTCGCAGATGCCGTCCCAGGTACGGGCAACGATGATGTCGCCGAAGGGAGTAGAGGAAAAGCCGTATTCTATCTTCATACAGCAAAGTTACACATTTCCCCTGACCCGGCCTCAACAAGTACCAAGTATTTTTCACCAAAAGCACCCTTCACATCCACCCTCCATCTAAGCCAGAAAGCGGGGCGCAGGATATTTTCAGTGGCCAGCTGGCTCACCACGAATCCGGCCACCATCGACAGCGCCGCTCTCATGCCGGCCTGAATTAGCGTAGTGCTGCACCCGGCCATCTCCTCGAGTCCGACAGGTGACGAGAGGTGCTGCTGGGTAAGGACGACTGATGCCCTTAGCTTGAGACTTCGAAAGAGACAGAATATCATACTTTATCATCCTAACCTTAAACTGTTTTCCAATCCGGTAGCATTGTCCGGCACAGTAAAGACATGCTCCTTGTCGGCTTCTACTGAATCGGTTAAGAATCAGCAACTTCGGGACGCTGTGCACCAAGGGTGCCGGATGTTACGCCAATTGGCGGAGATATCTACGCCATATGCCGGAGCTATGTACGCCAATTGGCGGAGATATCTACGCCATATGCCGTAAACATGCTGACCCCATGGCTGAAACACTCTGCGAGGCCTACTGCCGGAGGCCGAAGCCGACGGACGAGACTGGCGTCAGGGAGAGCGGATGGGGAGTACAGAAGGCAGTTTATAACTGACTGATGTGTAAGAAAGAGGTGAAGGCGGCTCTGCCGACCTGCTTGTACTCATCGACGGACTGCCGCAGTATGCCGGACTCTACGGCCATCCACTCGCTGATACTTATCAGACAATGACGGTCGCCCGCTGAATGTCTACACGGGTAGCACGGAGAACTCCGGTTTTGAACTTCTTGCCTTCTATGCTCCTGTACAGCATTTGCGCTTTGATGCCAACTACAGTTTCCTACATACCAGCCGCACACTCATTGCCGCACCGAAGCATAAGCTCTTCCTTGGCGTAGACTGGCAGCCTGGACGCTTCACGCTGCATAGTGGACTGCAGTGGATTGATGGGCTGCATACTGCCGAGAACAGTACAGCGACAGAGAACTTCTGGCTTTGGGACCTCACTGCTTCACTGCGTGTCAGCCGAGCCTTGAAGGTCTTTGATCATGGTGAGAACCTCCTTGCCCAGCTCTATGAGGTCAATGCTGGCTTCCCCATGCCACGTGCCACGGTTATGGCAGGTGTCGAAGTGCTGCTGTAGTAAAGTCCATGCGTAAGATTGCTAAAAAATGAAGGGAAAGACTTGTTTCTTAGAAACTTTTACTAAATTTGTATTTGGAATGTATCTTAAGGCGAATTATGAGTAAGGGTTATCACAAACTTATAGATGAGGCTATCCAAAGTTTTTGGATTACAAAAGCTGAACAAGGCAATGTGTTAGCAGGTAACCAACTTGATAAGTTTCTTACCTTGTTGACCAAGGTAGCTACAGATGCAGGCGTGCCCAAAGAGTGTATATTTTTGAAGAACAATCAAGTTCCGGGCTATTACAGAGCAACCAAAGACTGGGATTTTTTGATAGTCTCTAATAAGGGTAACTTGGTGTGTGCTATTGAGCTGAAATCACAGGTAGGCTCTTATGGAAATAACCTAAATAACAGAACAGAGGAATCACTTGGTTCTGCTGAGGACTTTTGGACAGCGTTTCGTGAGAAGTCATTTCCAAGCCGGCAGTCACCTTGGCTCGGGTATGTGATGGTTGTAGGAGAAGATGAAGGCTCTACGCATCCAGTAAGCGTCAGCGAACCACATTTCCCTGTGCGATCTGAATTTAAGGGAGCATCATATCTCGACCGCTATAAGATACTCTGTCAGCGGTTAGTGTTAGAACATAAATACAATGCTGTTGCGCTGATTGCTACAAAAGACAAAAATCATTACCACGACTTGTCTGATGATATCTCATTAGATTCATTTCTAAATTCTCTTCGTGGACAACTTTTAGGCTTGGCAGATGAATTCAAATAAAATATATGGTACACGAGCAAAAGGTGGGCAGCAGGGTGATGTATATACATTACCTTATGTCGTCTCTTTCATACTTGACGAGGTGGGCTACACTGCTGACCGCGACCTCTCTTGCGTTACCATATTCGAACCCGCATGTGGCGAGGGAGAATTTGTCTTGGAAATAGTCTCCAGACTTTATCTTTCCTCTGTGACGTATGGCTTTGATTTTAAGACTGCTTTTAAAGAGAATGTCTTTGCCAGTGACATCGATGAGACGAAGATGAATGTCTGCATAGACCGTGTTTCATCAAGATATTCTCTTCCCATCGATTCTTTCAGCCATTTCTTCGTGGAAGATTTTCTATTGTCACATCATCCTTGTGTAGATATAATTGTAGGAAATCCTCCATATATAAGATATGAGGCGATTCCAAAGGATGCTTTAGAACGGTATAAATCAACATTCCATTGCTTTTATTATCGGGCAGATATATATGTGCTGTTCTTTGAGAAAACGCTGTTGATGCTCAAGTCTGGAGGACGGCATTGCTTTATCTGTTCCAACAGGTGGATGAAGAATACGTATGGGATAAAATTGCGTAATATGATTGCTTCTTCTTATCGGTTGGAGAAGATTTTTGATATGGAGAATATAAAAGCCTTTCAAGAAGATGTTCTTGCATATCCGTCAATTACGTTAATAAGCAATCTGCAACCGAAACATGAGGTTGAACTCTATGAAATAGAGACACAAAGCGAAGTAGGAAATAAGACTCCTGTGAGTTTACAAATGCCGGACAATGGTGATTGGTCAGCTATGTTCGTGAAGCAGGAATATTCCAATTTCCTAACAATTCAAGAGCAAGGCTTTCGAGTTGGCATAGGGGTTGCAACAGGTTGTGATTCTGTTTTTGTGTCAAAGACATTCAAAGGAAATATAGAAGAAGAACTTTTGCTGCCTTGTATCAACGCCCAAAATCTTAGAGGAAACCGTCTTTGTTGGGACAGCAGATATCTGTTAACCCCTTATGACGACGAAGGACGTCTGGTTGATTTGTCACTTTATCCAAAGGCGTCGAAGTACTTGCAACTGCATTATGACCGGTTGTCTAAAAGGCATAAGGCACGGTTGAATCCAAAGCGCTGGTATGCTACAATTGACAGCATTGATAGGAACCTGTTGAGAAAGCCTAAAGTCTTATTGCCCGACATCTCTGGCAATTCCTTTATTTTTGTTGACGAGGGAAAATATTATCCACAGCATAATATCTATTATATTACAGGCGGTACTGTCAGAGAAATGAGGGTCATGGCTGCGCTGTTAATGTCGACTCCTGTAAAAAAGCAACTTGAGGACATTACTAATCATATGAATGGAGGATATGCGAGATGGCAGAGTCAGTATTTGAACAAAATACGGTTCCCGGTCTTGAAAGAAATATCTAATCAAGATAGTGAGACCCTCTTAGCATATTATTATGAAAGAAATTTGAGTGGGATAAACGATATCGTCTTACATATTATTGATGTTCAACAAAAGACGCATAACGTCAGCAAGCCCAGGAAAAAAGTGCTAGAGCTTACGCTGGATTTCGGCTATATATAATATTGGTATTAGTATTCAAAGCTTTTTGAAGGAAAAGAGGACTATGCTCTTTTCCTTCGAGAAAGCCATCAGAGCCTCTATCTATGGGAAGAAATACAGCGGTGGGAGCTGTGTGCCTTTCTTCACGAGTTTGCCCTCGGTGTTGAAACGGGTGAGCCACTGCGCCGCCATGTATTTGCTCAGATCGAAGTGGGAGCGCATAACGACTTGGGTCGGATACCCGTTCTCGTTGATATACGCTTCCATCTTCTGCCACAATTCGTCCTCGGTGTACCGTTTGGAAAGCGTACTGTTTTTCGATTTCTCAAAACGTACTTTGCGTTTGACCTCATTCAGAAACCTCGCCTCAGGGCGGAAGTCGATATTGCGCAGATAGATGTTGCTGCCTGTCTGCTTGTCGTCAGAATCTTCCGTCGGGGGCGTGTTGCTGACAGACAGCGACAAGTAGCCGATTTCGGGCAGATAGAAACGGTGACCTGCTGCCAGCTCCTCTTTTGCATAATGACTTAGTTCAGTTGCAATTATCCGTGTTTGCTTCATCTGTATCGATGCGCATAAAATGCTCGTGTGACCCCTCGGGTCACCTCTGCAGTAGACAGGGGCGGACTCTCATACCCCCGGTCTGCGCTCCTATCGTCGCTTGACCGGGGCTACCCATGCTTCAGCCCCCCGGGGCTGTCCTTGCTGTTCACATCACATCCGCTCAGATTATCAGGAAGAGTGATATGCTGCCAAATGGAATTTGGCCTTTCCCCTCGTTTTTATTCACCTTTTTGCTTCGCAAGAAGGTTAGCTGCACTCGGGAGAGTCCAAACAAAAGCAAGCTTTTCTTTGGCCTTTTCCCTCGTTTTTGTTCACCTTTTTGCTTCGCAAGAAGGCTGGCTGCACTCGGGAGAGTCCAAACAAAAGCAAGCTTTTCTTTGGTCTTTCCCCTCGTTTGCATTACCTTTGTACCCAATAAATGATCAAAGTATATGATGAACATCTTTTCCGCAGTCATGGCGCTGTTCATAG